>CAYSUA010000310.1:0-7330 GCA_964433795.1 uncultured Desulfobacteraceae bacterium
CATCCTTCACGAGTTTAACTCCACAATTATCAATGTAGACAAATTAACATACGCCGGAAATCCCGAGAACCTGGCAGGTATCGAAAAATCATTTCCCGGAAGGTATATCTTCATTCAAGCCGACATCTGCGACATGGAATCCATGGCCGGTGTTTTTGAAACATATGATATCGATACCGTCTGCCACTTTGCAGCAGAATCACATGTGGATCGATCCATAGTTGAACCGAGTGCATTCCTCAACACCAATGTTATGGGAACGTTTAATTTGCTGGAGCTTTCCCGGAAATACAAAGATCGGATGGTACTTTTTCATCATATCAGCACGGATGAGGTTTTTGGATCACTGGATGATAATGGATTGTTTTCTGAAACCACCCCTTACGATCCCAGCAGCCCTTATTCCGCGTCCAAGGCTGCTTCAGATCATATGGTTCGCGCCTATCACCGGACGTATGGGTTTCCGGTCACCATTTCCAATTGCTCAAATAATTACGGTCCGTATCAATTTCCTGAAAAACTGATTCCGTTAATGATTACGAATGCCAAGGCGGGAAAGCCGCTGCCCGTATACGGGAAGGGGCAAAATGTCAGGGACTGGCTGTATGTGGAGGATCACTGCAAGGCGGTCTGGAAAATCATGAACGGGGGGCGGCACGGCGAAACTTATAATATCGGCGGCCGTTGTGAATTGCGGAATATCGAGGTGGTGAACATCCTGTGCGATACGATGGACAGGGTTGATCCGCCTGCAGACGGACATTCAAGAAGGGAACTCATCACTTTTGTCAAGGATCGGCCGGGGCACGATTATCGGTATGCCATCGATTGTAGCAAGATTCAAACCGAACTGGGTTGGGAACCGTCCGAATCTTTTGAAACCGGAATTGAAAAAACGATTCGATGGTTTCTGGAAAATGAGACATGGGTCTGTCGGGTTCAGTCCGGAGAATATCGGAATTGGATTAAACAGCAGTATGAAGATCGGGAGCGAGCGGAATGAGGCAGGCAAAAGATTTTATCATATTCCCGTTGGATGTCCCTTCATTAGAAGAAGCCAAGCACTATATTGATCTGCTATCAAACCATGTGGGAATGTTTAAAGTCGGACTGGAGTTATTTATCCATTCCGGTCCTGAGATAATCCATTTCATCCAGCGCGCCGGTGAAACAAAGATCTTTCTGGATTTGAAGCTTCACGATATTCCGGAAACCGTTTCCCTGGCCATGGCCCGGATTCGAGATTTCGGGGTTGCTTTCACAACCGTCCATTGCGGTGAAAATCCAAGAATGTTGGAAGCCGCTGTTCTCGCAAGCCAAGGAATAGTAGGGGTTCTGGGGGTAACGGTTTTAACCAGTGTTTCGGGTGAAGATATCCGTTCAGCCGGTTATCAGGACCAATTTGCCGCCGATCCCACCCTGCTTGTCATGAAAAAGGCCGCACAGGCACAGGAAGCCGGTTGTAATGGGGTTGTCTGCTCCGGCCATGAAGTCCTGGTCATCAAACAGCGATTTGGAAGAGATTTCCTTGCGGTTACACCCGGCATCCGACCGGCTTGGGAGGCAAAGGATACGGATGCTGATGATCAAAAAAGGGTGACCACGCCGGCTCAGGCGATTCAAAATGGAGCCGACTGTTTGGTGATTGGAAGGCCGATCCGGACTGCGGATGATCCCCGGGAAGCAGCATCACGGATCGCCCGGGAGATAGAAGAAGTTATTGATTAGAGCTGAAAGCTGAAGGCTCAAAGCTTTAATGCGGATCGGAATTACAGTCCGAAGAATGTTCGATAGAGCACCAGACAAATAATTACCATCCCCAGTACAACGACAAATATCAACTGATCTGTACTAAATCGTTTCATCCGAAATATCGGCAACTATTTTTAAAAGTATCTTAAAAAATCTTGGAACCGATGGCTTCGTAAAAAGCGCCAAGTTCAAGGCGCGCGACTCTCGTGTCACGAGGCGTACTTGTAGTACGTCGCAGTGACAGCGAGATGATGTGCAACGCTGAAATTGGACTTTTTACGAAACCATCATTCGTTGTCGAGGTCGAATGCCGAATGTAATGCCCTGACGGCCAGCTCTGCATATTTCTCATCGATGACGCAAGATATCCGTATCTCGGATGTGCTGATGAGATGAATGTTAATCCCTTCACCGGCCAAGGTGGCGAACATCTTGGATGCGACCCCTGAATGATTCTTCATTCCCACTCCGATGACCGATACCTTGGCGATATCATTATCGCCCAATACATCATCGGCCCCGATTTCTTCTGCCACTCTTTTTTCGATTTCCATTGCCCGTTTAAAATCTTTTCGCGGCACGGTGAACGTCAAATCATTTTTCCCCTCGGTGCGGGTACCCTGGATGATCATATCTACCACGATTCCCTCATTTGCAACGGGGGTGAATACCTTGGCTGCGATGCCCGGTATATCCGGGACGTTTTTGAGTACGATTCGCGCTTCATGTTTTTCACAGGTGACGCCGGATACCACTAGACTTTCCATATCAGCTTCTTCATTAACCACCATAGTTCCTTCCTCCTCGCTAAACGATGATCGTACATGAACCGGTACGTTGTATTTGGCAGCAAATTCCACCGAACGGATTTGGAGCACTTTGGCTCCGAGACTGGCCATTTCAAGCATTTCTTCATAGGAGATCTTTCCCAGTTTTCTAGCCTTCGGGCAAATATTCGGATCGGTGGTATAGATTCCATCCACATCGGTATATATTTCACAACTATCCGCTTCTAATGCTGCGGAAATGGCCACTGCGGAGGTATCGGACCCACCCCTTCCGAGGGTGGTGATATTGCCGTTGGGATCGCAGCCTTGAAATCCGGCGACTACGACGATATTTCGTTCATTGAGGAACTCTTTTATTCTACTGGCATCAATATTGACAATCCGGGCGTTGCCGAATGCACAGTCCGTTCGGACTTCTGCCTGGAAACCCAGGAGTGATCTTGCAGGATAATTCATGGATTGCAGCGTCATTGCGAGGAGTGCCGCTGTTTCCTGTTCGCCTGTGGCCAGAAGTACATCGAGTTCGCGTTTATCAGGGTCCCCTGTGATTTGGTTTGCTTTTCCGATCAGGCTGTCCGTCACGCCGGCCATGGCAGAAAGGATAACCACCACATCGTTTCCGCTATCGAAGGTTTTTGCCGTGCGCTTGGCAACATTTCGGATTCTTTCCAAATCGGCGACGGAAGTACCGCCAAACTTTTGAACTATTAATGCCATTGTTTATTCCTGTCTACATGGAATTCATCTGCTTATGGAACACGAGAGAACGGGTGATCCTTTTCTATTATTTTTAACAGATTCACTCCTCGCTGTCCATACGCTGAGAACTTGATTTTCCTGGATTCCGTCCCATGGATTTCAAATTGAATCTTTATATGATCTTTTGAAAGGTCATCCTTGAGCCGATCCGCCCATTCGATGGCCGCTACAGCATTATTTCCGAAAACATCATCCAGGCCCATATCTTCCATTTCCTCGGGATTATCGATTCGATATAAATCTACATGAAGAAGTTTTATCCGTCCGGGATATTCATTGATCAGCGTGTATGTGGGGCTTGTGATGTAGTAGTCTTCGGGCACGTTCAGCCCCGCACCGAGTCCCTGGACAAATACGGTTTTGCCGCTGCCGAGATCTCCGGATAGTGCCAAGACCGTGCCGGGTTGGATGTTCTTACCGATTGTCCGACCGAGGGTTTTGGTTTCTTCAGCAGAACGGGTAGTCGTCTGAAAATTGAAAATTGAAAATTGAAAATTGGTTTGGATGTTTCTATTCATTATATTTTGATGTCTTTTAGTTTCCAGTTTCCAGTTTCAAGTCACAACTCTCTTAATCTCCTCCGGTATCCGATTCATAACTTCCGAAGCCAAGAAACCGACAGGACCTTTATTCTCGGCCAAGTAATCCGCCCCGGACCCATGGAGATAAACGCCAAGATGAGCGGCAGATTCAGGTGCATATCCCTGGGAGAGAAAACCGGCGATCATTCCGGTCAATACATCTCCCATCCCCCCGGATGCCATACCGGAATTCCCGGTTGGATTAATAAAGACGCTTCCGTCCGGATGGGCAATTACGGTTCGGGCTCCTTTTAATACCAAATGGACGTTGAACTGTTGCGAAAAATGACGTGCACTGGAGATGCGATCTTTTTGAATTTCACGCGGGGTGGTATTCACCAGCCTTGCCATTTCTCCGGGGTGGGGCGTTAAAATGATGGGAGCCATGGCTTTCTTTAATATTTCCGCATGTCCTGCCAAAGCATTCAAACCGTCGGCATCAATTACCATGGGTAAGCTGCATTCCTGAACGATGCGATGCACAAGGCTCTTGATTCCTTCGGCCATACCGATACCCGGACCCATGGCCAGTGCCTGTTTTCCGGAAAGAAGATCCATGATTTCATCCAGGGCGGACTCGTCCAGCAATCCGTCTTCGGTGTCCGGCAAAGGCCATGTCATGGCTTCCAGAACAAGGGCTTCCACAATCGGATTTAACTGCTTCGGCACACCGAGGGTCACCAGTCCGGCGCCGGCCCGGACCGCAGATGTGGCCGTCATGGCCGCAGCCCCTGTTTTACCGGTGGAACCGGCAACCACCAGAAGATGGCCGGTACCGCCTTTGTGGGTGTCCGGTGCTCTCGGCGCCAATTTTTTTCGAATCAGTTCCGGGATCAATAGAACCTGTAAAGGGTTGACGCTTTTTACGATATGCGGGGGAATGCCGATATCCACAACATCCAGGTTCCCGGTATAGCTTACCCCCGGGAATGTCATATGTCCGATTTTTGCAAAGCCAAAGGTTGCCGTTGTTTGTGCACGGACACTGATACCGCACGGCTGCCCGGTATCAGAATTTAATCCCGAAGGAATATCGACTGAAAAAATGGATTCGCTCGATTCATTGATGAACTCGATGACATCCTTAAAATATCCCCGGACATCGGAATTCAAACCGGTGCCGAATATCGCGTCCACCCATAGGCTGTGCCGGTGCAGGGAAGACTTCTGCGCTTCGAACTGTTTTGCATTTTCGATCTCAATGACGGTTACATTCAGCGGCTTTAAAAGTTTAAGATTGGATTCAGCATCTCCCTTGACCTGATCTTTTTTTCCGAGAAGATATACGGTAACCGGAATGCCTTTTTGCACCAGGTAGCGGGCGATCACGAATCCGTCCCCCCCGTTGTTACCCCGCCCGGCAACAACGCCGACATTGATGTCATCCAAATGGTCAAACCGATCCAGCAGGATTCGGGTCGCCCCCAGACCCGCGTTTTCCATCAGAATTCTGCCGGGAATCCCGAAAGATTCAATGGTTTGACGGTCCATTTCCCTCATTTCATCGGCTGTAACTATATACATGGCAAGCTTCCTCCATAAAAACAAAGGGTTTTCAGGATGTGCCAACGACAATGCCTTATAGCATATTCGATACCCTGCGCTCAATTAACGATATCATCCTTTACGGGGCATTTTCCATGGAAAAAATATTTGACAAATAGTTGACTGACAGGTATGACCAATTTTAGATGGCCTCACGAACAACTCGATTGTATAGGAATTTCCTTTTTTAGATGCTGATGAACGCAGATTCTTTTAGCTTTTTAAAAATATTATCTGCCAATATCAGCGTAAACCTGCCCGCCATCTTATTTCTTTAGGATCGGCAGGCGGGTCTGTGTCCTATTTAACTTGATAGTATACAGACTGTCAGCGGTAAGATTGTTTCCCTATTAATGCTATAATCAAAAAGGAGGGTACCTATGGACAAAGAGCGTTTTTTCGAAATGAACCGCAGGAATTTCATGAAGACCACGGGTGTGTTTGGCGGTGCAGCCATGCTGGGAATTAATCCCTTTGATGCCCTGATTGCAGAGGCTGCAGTGGAACCCATGAACAGTGAAACCCTTGCAGCGCAGGAAAAGCTCTATGCTGCGGCAAAGAAAGAAGGGGAGGTTACCCTTTATCAATCTTCCTCCACCCAGGCCGGAAGCTCATTGGCCAAGGCATTCATGAAGAAATATCCCGGTGTCAAGTGTAATGTGTTCCGGGCCGGCAGCGTGAAATGTCATACCAGACTGGATACCGAGCATCGTGCAAACAAACCGCTCTGCGATGTATTCCACACCTCTCTTTACGGAGCGTTTCTGGCCATGCGGGATAAAGGGCGATTCATGAAATACAATTCTCCCGAGGCCAAAAACTACCGTGAGGATTGGACGGATCCCGAATATATTACGCCTGTCCGGTTTACCACCATGGCCATTGCATGGAACTCCGATATGATCAAAGAGGCCGATGCCCCCAAATCGTACGCCGCCGGTGCGGCCCTTGCCAAGAAAAAGGAATGGTTCGGCAAAATCGCCATCGGTGATCCCAACGGCAGTGCCAACGCCATGACCTGGCTTTATTCTCTGGTTGAAAAATACGGGGATACGGCCTGGGGATGGTTTAAGGCCTGGGGCGAGGCGGATGCCGGCACCTTTACCAGCCACGGCTCAATGGACAAAGAAATGATGGCCGGGAAATACCCCCTGTCCTTGGAGCAGCTCGATTACCGCATCAACAAAAACATGGAAAAAAAGACGCCGGTAGCCGCGTTCTGGCCCAAAGACGGTGTTCCGGTCGGCCCGGGACCGGCGTCCATCATTAAAGAAGCCCCCCACCCCAATGCAGCCAAGCTCCTCTACAATTACTTTCTTGCATCCGAAGGATGCCAGGCGTTCCAGAAAGGTGGGTTCAGCAACACCGGACGTAAGACCGGCATCATCAAGTGGAAATATATGCCGGGATACGATGACCTGAATATCATCAAAATCGATTACAATCAGATGAACAAGGATCGAACAGACCTGCTGAAGAAATTTGAAGAAGTCTTCGGTGCAGCCAAGAAGAAAGCCAGAGGATAACACATCTATTTAATACTCATAAGGCCGGGCTGATCATCGATCAGTCCGGCCATCTTATAACCGATAATACCACCGAACTGCGTTTTGAATCGCTTGAAATACTATATTATTTTAGATTCGACGAAAAGAGGTTGAGGTTTCATGAAACGGATTATTCCATACCTTAGACTGCTGACGCGAAGGGACTCGATACTGGTAATAGTCATCGCGGGCATGATCGGTGTGACGGTGATCTATCCCCTCTCCATCATGGTGATCGGAACTTTCAAGTCCGCTCCGCCGGGTGAACCGTCTCCGTTTTCCTTTGATAACTATATCAGGATGTTTCAAAGCGACTGGTTTTGGGAAGCATTGGGCCATACCCTATGGATTTCGGTGG
>CAYSUA010000311.1:0-7296 GCA_964433795.1 uncultured Desulfobacteraceae bacterium
ATACTAAACACTCTCGTAAAAAGCTCGTTTTTCGGACTTTTTACGAGGCCATCAATATTAAATATTCATTTCAAATGAGCGAATACATCGAACATGACATAGACGGCGTTTCGGTGGGAGTCGTAGAGAAGAAATTCTTTAACTTTGCCGAGCCGCCCAATCAGATGGTGCTGGAAAATGGTAAAAAACTGGGCCCCATCACCATTGCCTATGAAACTTACGGCCTGCTGGATCCGGAAAAACGGAATGCGGTGCTGGTTCTGCACGCGCTTTCAGGAGATTCCCATGCAGCCGGATACTACGATCCGGATGATCCGAAACCCGGATGGTGGGACATCATGATCGGCCCGGGAAAGGGAATCAATACGGATAAATATTTCGTGGTCTGTGCCAATATTCTGGGAAGCTGTATGGGGTCTACCGGACCCTGTTCCATTAACCCGGAAACCGGTATGGCCTACGGCCTTCATTTTCCTGTTGTGACCATCGGCGATATGGTTGAAGCTCAGAAGGCACTAATGGATCATCTCGGTATCGAAAAAATCCTCTCTGTGGTGGGCGGTTCCATCGGCGGCATGCAGGTACTGGAATGGTGCGCCCGGTATCCGGATCGGGTGGTATCCGCTATTCCGCTTGCCACCACCACGAGGCATTCTGCCCTTGCCATCGCGTTCAACGAGGTTGGCCGACAGTCCATCATGGCCGATCCCAACTGGAACAACGGTGATTATTACGCGGGTGAGAAACCGAATCTGGGACTGGCGGTTGCCCGCATGATCGGGCATATTACCTATCTTTCCGATGAATCCATGCGACTGAAATTCGGACGGCGGCTGCAGGATAAAAGCGATTTCTCATTCAATTTTGATGCCGACTTTCAAATTGAGAGCTACCTCCGGTATCAGGGAAAGAAATTTGTAGATCGGTTTGACGCCAACTCTTTTTTATATATCACCAAAGCGGCCGATTATTTTGACCTCCGAAAACAATACGGAAACGGCTCTTCGGTCGAGGCATTCTCAAAGACAAAGGCAAAATACCTGGTGGTATCCTATACATCCGACTGGCTTTATCCCACCTATCAATCGCGATCAATGGTCAAGGCCATGAAGAAAAACGGGCTGGATGTCAGTTTTTGCGAAATTGAAGCAGAATGGGGCCATGACGCATTTTTGCTGCCGAACCCAACGATGAATTCCATGATGAAAGGCTTTTTGGAACGTGTCTACAACGAAGCAGAATAAAAACGGCATGCGGTTTGACCTGCAACTGATTGCCTCATGGATTGAACCCGGAGCCAAGATACTTGATCTGGGCTGTGGAAATGGGGATCTTATCTATTATTTAAGGGAAAATAAAGATGCAAAAGGGATCGGCATTGAGCACGATGAAGTGAAGGTGACCCATTGCATTGAAAAGGGGCTTTCCGTACTTCAAGGGGATATTAATGAAGAAGTGCTGGACTATCCGGATAACGCATTCGATTACGTGATCCTGAGCCAAACCCTTCAACAGGTATATAAACCCCTGACATTGATCCATTCCATTTTGCGGATCGGAAGGAAAGGGATTGTCAGTTTCCCCAATTTCAGTCATTGGAAAATACGATTCCAACTCCTGCTGTCCGGATATGCACCGATTACCCGGCAACTACCGTATCAATGGTATGATACGCCGAATATTCGTGTTATCGCCTTGAAAGATTTCCGAAAATTTATTAAAGAAAACAGCTTCAAAATAATTAAAGAAGTTGGCATCAATACCAATCCAAAAGACAAAAGCGGCAGCGTCATTCCTATGTTACCGAATCTGTTTGCCAATTTCGGAATATTCATGATCGGAAAGGATTTTACATAGAAAATGAATGATTATGTTCCTCAAAACACACTCTCCGCTATTCAAAAGATCAAATCTGATTTGGGAGAAAAACTGATAATCTTAACTCACCATTACCAGCGAAAGGAGATTGTGGATCTTGGTGACTTTCGCGGGGATTCATTTGATCTTTCTCAAAAGGCGGCAGCGAATAAAGAGGCGCGATATATCGTATTCTGCGGCGTTCATTTCATGGCCGAAAGCGCAGCGATTCTCGCACACCCTCACCAGACCGTCCAGATCCCGGATGTCGAGGCCGGCTGCTGGATGGCGGATATGGCCGATATCGTGGTGGTGGAAAGAGCCTGGGAGGCATTAACCGATATTGCGGGTACGGAAACCATAACGCCCGTTGTCTATATGAACTCCGATGCGGTGCTGAAAGCATTTTGCGGCAGCCACGGCGGAATCGTGTGCACGTCTTCCAATGCACCGGCAGCTTTCCGCTGGGCACTTGAAAAGCGGGAAAAGGTTTTATTCTTTCCGGACCAGCATCTGGGGAGAAATTCCGGAAACCAGATGGGAATTCCCAAATCGGAGATGATTGTTTGGCAACCGGACAAACCGTTGGGGGGAAATACGGCTGAAGACATAAAAAGGGCGAAACTGATTCTATGGGACGGGTATTGCCTGGTCCATACCCGTTTTCGGGTGGCGCATATACAGGGTATAAGATCGCAGTATCCGGAAGCGAAAATCGTGGTGCATCCGGAATGCACCGAGGAGGTGGTGGCACAGGCCGATGCCGTGGGATCCACCAGTTATATCGTAAATTATGTCGATGATGCGCCACCGGGTTCGACCGTTGTTGTGGGTACGGAAACCAATCTGATTCAGCGGCTGGCCATTGAACATCCGGATAAAAACGTGTTGGAACTTCACCGCTCCCTCTGTCCCAACATGTTTAAGATCAATCTGGACAATCTGTTGCAGACCCTTGAAAATATTGGAGAGGCGAATCAGGTAATCGTAGATGAGGGCGTGAAGGAAGAGGCACGAAAGGCTCTTGATCGCATGCTGAATCTGGCATCTTAGGTAATATGCATGGAATACATAAAAGGCAAAATTACAAAGCTTCTCGTCGATCATTTCGGGAATGACTTTCGGAGGATAACGCATGCATTAGAAGTCTTAAAGCATTCTGAAAAGATCATGGAGAATACGGAGAGTTATGACTATGATATTCTTATTGCCTCCGCCCTTTTGCACGATATCGGTATAAAGCAATCCGAAGAGGTGCTTGGATATAACAATGGAAAGACTCAAGAGGAATATGGACCTCCCATTGCCGAGGAATTTCTCAAACGCATTAACTTCCCTCCTGAGAAAACTACTAAGGTTTGCGAGATCATTGGCAATCATCATTCTCGTTCAAGGTATGATTATATTGAACTGAAAATTCTCAAGGAAGCTGATAGACTTGTGAATAAGTTGGAAGGCGACTAACAACGAATTGATCAAAAAGATTGCCCAGCCAGGCAATCCAGCCGATTCGTTACACTCGCGGTTGATTCTCACGCCATCCTGTGTTGCCGTTGGCATCGGAACAGCATACCGGCAAACCTACCAGACAAACTGGATTTACACTCTATTTGTTCTCATTGGTATCGAAGCCATTTCAAAACTCAGAGTCACCGCTATTTATGTAATTATTGACATACCACATGGTGGTATTGTATTTGATCAATATGTATTGAACTTATAACGGTCCCGTTGACATCCTGCATATTATCTGTAGCCTTCCCGTAGGGTTGGACACTGCCAAACAATGGGCATATGAATTTTGTCGTTGGAGATTCAGTGAGGAAAATCAACAAATTGAATAAGCGATTCCAGAATGTGATTTACAGGTTGTCCAATATCGGCAGCCTTCCATCCGATTCGGAAGCGCAACAGTTGCGAAAAGCCATTCTGATTTTCTTGACGACGAGCTATTGTGTTGTCGGCGTTATTTGGGGAATGGCCTATCTGGCCTTGGGTCTTCCTTTCTCTGCAAGTATTCCATTTGGCTATAGTGTGGTGTCCGGCGCTAGTCTCTATCACTTTTTGCGTACCAAACATTATGAATTTTTCTGTTTCAGCCAGCTTACGTTAATCCTTGCACTGCCGTTTTTACTCCAGTGGAGTTTGGGTGGCTTCGCCGCCTCGGGTGCGGTCATGCTTTGGTCGATTCTTTCGCCGGTTGGCGCACTGATGTTTGCCGGAACAGCCCGCGCATTACCATGGTTTTTGGCTTACGTTCTGATATCAGTGCTTTCCGGCATTTTAGACGGAAGATTTTTGCCTCCCTCCACCTTGCCTTCGTTGGTTATCGTTATCTCTTTCGTGATGAACATCGGCGGCGTTTCTGCAATTGTATTCGTTCTCCTCAAATACTTTGTGAGTGAACGAGAACGCGCCATGGCAGCCCTGGATGAAGCGCATCGGCTGGTGCGTCATTCACTTACGCTTGCCATGGAAGTTCAGCAGAGCCTGTTGCCGAAAACAAACCCGAAAGTTAACGGTCTGGATATTGCTGGAAAAAGTATCTATTGTGATGAAACCGGAGGTGACTATTACGATTTCCTTAACATCGACAGTTCCACCGAAGGCAAAATCGGAGTTGTTGTCGGCGATGTCTCCGGACACGGCATTCCATCTGCCTTACTCATGGCCGGCGTTCGGGCATATCTTCACGGACGGGCCACACGGCCGGGCTCCCCAGCCGAAATTGTCACCGATGTGAATCGCCTGGTCTCGGCCGACACCGTGGAAACCGGCCAATTCATGACTCTTTTTTTTCTGGTGATTGAAGCCCGGACGGGCCGATTAAGTTGGGTACGGGCCGGCCATGATCCCGCCATTATCTATTCCCCCGACTCGGATCAATTCGAAGAACTAAAGGGTGACGGTCTCCCCCTGGGTGTGAATGAAGACTGGTCATACGAAGAATACACGGTAAATGCTAGACCAGGACAAATTTTGATTTTAACCACAGACGGCGTATGGGAGACTCACAATGCCCAAGGGGAAATGTTTGGTAAAGAAAGATTCAAAGAAGTTATTCGCCGAAACGCCGGTTTAAGGGCTAAAGGTATCCACCTATCGATAATTGAGGCTGTTTCAACCTTTCGAGGAGAAGCTTCTCAGGAGGATGACCTTACTTTAGTGGTTTCGAAGTTCTTGTGAAAATTTCGTCCTGTAGGAACAAGGTTCAAAGTACTTTGATATCATTTAGATGCTCTAAACCGCCTTGGGGCACATCACTATCGAGGTCTTTTAAAACCTCCGGTATGAATGCGACCCATCTTTTATCTTAACCAAGTGTACTATGGGCTTAAAAGGGGGTATCATCATGAAAGTCTCAACAAAACTGTATGCTGTATTCTTCTTGCAGTTTATGGTTGCAATCTTTTTGGTCGGATCGGTGCTTCACATGCAGAAAAGGCAAAAGTACGATAGTCTGGTCATCAACTTGGCGGGTAGACAACGGATGTTGAGCCAGAAACTGACCAAAGAATTACTTCTTTTCTCGGAAGGGTACTTATCCGTTGAAAAAACTGCTGGTACGATTAATGTGTTTCACGATACTTTAAATAGCCTGCAGCATGGAGGAAGAGCCCCTTTGGATTTAGACCAGACAAAGTTCGCCGAACTACCTAAACCAAAGAGCAGTGAGGTAGTCGACCAGCTTCTGAAGGTTGACACAGAGTGGAAGCAATTTCGAAAAAGCGCCTTAAAGATTCTTAAAGAAAAAGACACTTCATCACTCGAACAAATTAAGAAAAGCAATGTCTCATTGCTTGAGGAAATGAACAATGCCGTGTTCCAGATGGATAAAGAAGCGGCAAAAAAAGTGCAATCCGCCTATAATCTTCTCTTGTGGGGATGCGGAGCTCTCGTTGCTCTCTTTCTGACTTCAATAGGTATAATATTGCGCAATTTGCAGGCGAATTGACCACCGCGTTTGCTTCACGAGCGACATAATTTTTTACCTCAAGCCAAGGGCCTTTGCAGACAAGAAGAAGAAAGAATAATGATGGTTGAAGTGGCCTATTTTCGGTTTGACACACAATCCTATTTCTGACATATTCACACCCGTAAGAAGCAACTTCTTATCCTTTTAAGTCGACCTCGTTGAGCTTTGCGGGAACACGGCCATAGTCGGATGCGAGTGGGTTATGCTAGAAAGCAGGCAACAATCATCACCCTTTCGCAATGCCATGATTTTGAAAATATCTTTTTTGAAAACTTGTATTTGAACAAAATGCAGTCAGAAACCTTACCTGATTTATAACCTGGTTCATGGCTTGTTTTTCATGCTGGATGCCTACCCCTCATTGTGATTGTACAGATGTTGTGGGATTTGGCTTAGTTTTTTATATATTTCATTGGTTATCCCATCGATACGGATTAGGAGATCCGGCAAACAGATAGGCCTCCTCGTACCCGGCTTGGGTAAGGAGTTGCACATATTTTCCAGAATACGTACTGATAGGACACTATAAGCTATCACGAAAAATTTTTTAAGCGGTATTTCCCCATTTTGGGAGATCGATTATGTTGAAGCGTAATTTTTTTCCATTGCGAAAAACAAAAAAAAGGTCTGAAACACGTTCAAGACTGTCGAAGCCATTTTTTTTACTGATCGTTTTATTTTTTCTTATCATTTTACCGGCATTGTTTTTTTCACTTGTTGGGTTGGCGACCGAATCCGAGCAGAAAACCGAACCCGTCCCGCCGGTCGAATTCATTCAGCCGATCGAATTCAGTCACAAAACTCATATCGAAAAGGGCGAAATTCCGTGCGAATTCTGTCATATCTACGCTCGCCGTTCGATCAACTCCGGCGCTCCCGTCATGGCTAGCTGTTTTGGATGTCATCGTGTGATTGCCGGTTCTGATGAAGACCCGCAGAAGGCCATTAAGAATCAGAATGCCATCAAAAAACTATTGGAATTCAAACCAAAGGAAGAGTCAATTCCCTGGAAAAAAATTCATGATGTACCCGATTTTGTTCATTTTTCTCATAAGCGTCACATTCAAGTCGGTTTTGACTGCACGGAATGTCACGGGGAGGTTAATCAGCACGACGTTTTATCGATACAGACCATGGTTACTGATTTAAGCATGGGGTGGTGCATGAAATGCCATATAGAGGGCCGGCAGACAGTTGACGGAAAAATTGCCGGTCCGGTTCGAAAAACCAGAGGCGGGGAAATTGTGAAGGAGGCAGCGGCACAACAAACGGGCGAAATTTTGCTGGGATCAAAAGACTGCTACATTTGTCATAAATAATGGGGAAAGGAATGAAAAAAAATATCAGCCGTAGAGATTTCCTGAAGATGTCAGCAGTGGGCGGAGCAACGGCGGTTGCTGCCGGATGCTCCGATCCGATTGAAAAACTGATGCCACTGCAGGTGCCTCCCTATGATTATGTGC
>CAYSUA010000312.1:0-7283 GCA_964433795.1 uncultured Desulfobacteraceae bacterium
ATTGGCTCACCTTCACCGCCTATGCCACAAAGTAACTTGGCTTTTGTAGATAACCCGGTAAAATTATAGAGAAATGGATACTGCCTGTCAAACCGTCAAAGTGGTGATAGAAGAAAGGGATTGACTGTTAATTTTCCGAGGCCTTTTCAATATCGATAATCGTTCGACCCCGGCCGAACGATTTGGTACGATACTTGGTGATTCCCATCAATTTTCCGGTTATTTCCCCCATGCGGTTAACCTGTTCAAGAATCTTTAAATTCTTATCATACACAGGGTCGTCTTTGGAAATCATC
Organism: uncultured Desulfobacteraceae bacterium; assembly: GCA_964433795.1. Classification (GTDB taxonomy): domain Bacteria; phylum Desulfobacterota; class Desulfobacteria; order Desulfobacterales; family SURF-15; genus DUZK01. The sequence goes on from CAYSUA010000312.1 coordinate 297, forward strand.
ATGAGAATAAGCTCAGAGTAGCCGGATATGGCCATAAGCGGTTGATTCAGCTCATGACAAACGGCTCCTGCGGTTTCCAGTATAATTTGAAGCCTTTCCTTCTGTTTACGATCTTCTTCCATTTTTCGCAGATGGGCTTCCGCTTTTTTCAAATCATCGATATCTCTGATAACCGAAAGAATATGGGGCTCGTTGTTCCATGTCATAATCCGGGCAGACATCAATCCGATACGTACGGTTCCGTCTTTCAAGCGGAAAGCGGATTCCATGTTTCTTACATGGCGATGTTCTTTTAACGTATCGAGGAATTTTTCATGATCGTCAGGATTATCCCAGATACTGATTTCAGAGCTGGATCTGTGTATCACATCTTCACGTGAATATCCCGTCATCTCCATGAATCCCTCATTGATATCGATATACACACCATCTGCCATCCGGTTGATTCGAATCGCATCAGGACTGGTCTCAAAGGCGGTTCTAAAACGTTCTTGACTCAAACGTAGTGCCTCTTCGGCACGCTTATAACCTGTAATATCTACAGATGTGATAATTGCTCCCCCCGGGAAAGAAGAGATGTTGATTCTTAAGAATTGGTCTTTGTATTTAAGTTCCGGAAAATCTTTGGAGTCGCCGGTTCGGATACATTCCATCAGTTCTTTATACATACCGATTTCATGATTGCCGGCATAATCTTTATACATGACATCGCCGATATTCGGCAGTCGGGTCCCCGATCTTCTTTTGGCAAGATTGTACCGGCTCACTTGGCCGTTTCCGTCAACGATGATGGTTTCAATGGGATTTTTCTCAAAGAGGGTTCGGTAACGTTCCTCGCTTTCTGATTCAGAAGTCTTTAAGGCGTTCCCCCGATTTTTAAGCTGGACGATCTCTTCTTCTAATTGGAAAATCCGTTTTTCAAGCTCCTGGTTATTGTTTTTGGGTACCACGTTATCCATCTCCTTACTCACAAGCGGTTGAATACCGATTCAGCGACGCATCGAACCATTGTTAAATGCAGACAATACTCCATACATGGTTATCGGATGATAGCTTTGAATACTTTAATTTTAAGCGGGATCGAGCAAGGCGGGAGCGATGTTCATCAATCAATTGAGGCTATCGGAAAGACAGCGCCAAACGATTGATAAATTTAGACTGTCGTTATGGGTTGATTTTGTCTCTCAATAAATGAGAACATTTAAAAGTAACGACCTTTCTTTCCCCTAAGAGTAAATCGTCGCCGGTTGCCGGGTTTCTTCCCCTTCGCTGTTTTTTTTCTTTTAAGCAGAATTTACCGAATCCGCTGATGAGTACATCCTCTCCTTGTTCCAGAGACTCTTTTATGATGTCCAGCAAGGTCTCCACCAACTCCGAACATCTATTCTTAGGGTATCCAAGCTCGTTATTGACCGATTCTACAATATCAGCCTTTGTCAATGTCATCTGTTCTCACTCCTTAAAGTCGAGTAACGATATTTTGGTCAAACTATTGGCCGGAAACTGTTTTGTCAAGAGATTTTGGAGGTTTGATATCGACAATACTAGAAATTAGTGCTTTGTACAAGGCGGAAGCCGACCGTGTAATTTCGATCATCGGGAAAGAGATAAAACCGATTGGCACTCCGCGCTTGCAGCATCCCATAAAACCAGCTGCCTCCTCGTACCACCCGGTGATTTCCTTTGCCGGGACCGGTGGGGTTGGTGGCGGAACCCGAAGGATAGGGCCCGGCCCAGTTCTGGCACCACTCCCAGGAATTTCCGTGAACGTCGTATAGCCCCCATTGATTCGGTTCTTTTTGAGCAACCGGATGCGGGGTGTTGCCGGAATTGTTTTTATACCAGGCATAATCTCCGAATTGGTGGGCGTCATTTCCGAAAAAAAACCAGGTCGAACTGCCGGCCCGGGCTGTATATTCCCATTCAGCTTCTGTGGGCAAGCGATATGAATTTGTTTCTTCCAGCATGTTCAGGCGATCGATGTATTTTCGGACATCATTCCATGAAACATTTTCCACCGGACAATCCTGCCCACAGTCATCAAAGTGTGAAGGGTTACTGCCCATGACCGCCTGCCATTGGCCCTGGGTGATTTCCGTGGCGTGAATGAAAAACCCCCGGGGTATGGTGACACTATGAGGTTGTTCATCTTTTCCCCGCTCGGGTTCATCAAACTGGCTGCCCATAACAAATTTTCCAGGCGGAATATATACGAATTTCATTCCAAGGGAATTGGTTTGTGTGAGATCGAATTCGAAAAGATGAACCATTTCATAAAATATTCCTTCCAAATCATCATTCATTGCTTGAATGATCACATCGATGGAATCACCGCTGTCAATTTTGGAAAACCAGCTTGGATACGTTCCCGCTAAAATTTTCCAGATTTGATATATTTCCTTCAGGTTCTTTTTTGTTTTCCAAACCTCCTTGTATGCCTGCATATCTTTTAAAAGGTAGAAAAAATCCCTTCTCGGAAAGTTTAGAGAAAGCCCTCTCTTGATAGAAGAAGATATCCATGGAACCTGTTTTTCCTTGCTGGCATCGGATACCGCTTCCTTCACGTTATTAGCGATGTCCATCAACTCTAGTCCCGGTTTTGAAAGATAGGATGCTATGGCGTCCGTGAATCGACTGGGGGGTGTTTTTCCGACCCGAATCGATTTGCCCGGGCTGCAAGCCGCCATTACAAGAAAGTCGTCCGGTATTTTTATTTCTGCCAGACCGGTTATGGAAGGGATGAATTTTTTTCCAAAAGGATTCTGATAGCAGGCCTCGAGGATCACAATATTGAACATTGTCCCGGAAGATTGCATGGTTTTAATTATTTCAGACAGGTTGATGCTTTGAGCGGTCGCTTCATTTTCCGATTTTACAACTGCATTCACCGGGATCAAATAGTTTTCACCTTCAACCTGGACGGCATATCCGGCATAATAGAAGATTCCGATGCCACGGGATTCCTTCAGATGTTGACCGAATTTGGAAATAACCTCGCGCATTTCGTTTTGGTTGAGATTTGTCTCTTTCGTGATTTTAAATTGGGATTTTTCAAGAGCTTTTGCCATTTTAGAAATATCTTCGGCAGGACTGAGCATAGGGACATCAGGATAGATGCTGTTTCCGATGAGCAAAGCGGTTCGAATAAGCGGTTTCGGCAACGCCGTGGACGGTATTATCAGAAACGCCAATAATATAATAAGAATACTGCGGTAAAAAATAATCATTGATCTATTCGGCCCTCGGGATTTTTCTTGTCAAAACTTATTGTGAACATCTTATTTTGTCAAGGTAGATGAAAATCCATTTGACAATCTTCGATAAAATGGTTTAGTTGATTAGACTTCGTACCAACTTATTTGTTCGTTCTTTATCGTACGTGATTATAGAGCGATTTGTCATTTCTTTTTAAAGAGTTCGGGCAGGCAGATTCAAACTTGAAACAAAACAGAAAGGAGGCTAAAAAGGTCGTTCCATTCTTGCAACGTAAGGTCCGATTCAGAAGGATATTAACGATTAAGAAAAGGAGGCTCTAATGGGAAAACATTATAAATTGAGATTTTTAGCGGTACTCTTTATTGCCGTATTGATGATAGCCGGTCTATCCCAGAATGTGGGTGCGGCAAAGGATAACATCCTGCGGATCGCTTTCGATTCCGGTGATACAAAGAGTATGGACCCGGGTCGAAGTTACGGCACCCAGGATGTGGCGCTCCAGGATATGCTTTATAACGGGCTCCTTCGCTACAAGCCGGGGGATATCAGCGAGATTCAGCTCGACCTGGCAGAAAAGTATGAGATCGCCAAAAACGGAATGTCATTGACCTTCTATATGCGCAAAGGAGTGATGACCCACCCGTTTAAAGGCTATCCGGACGGTGTCGAACTCACCTCGGATGACGTCGTCCATAACTTGAAAAAGAATCAAGATCCCAAGACTTCCACCTATAGCTCGGTTTATGTAAACTTTGAAGCCGAAGTCATCGACAAATATACGGTTAAGATTAAGCTTAAAGAACGTATGGTCCAACCCGAACTCTTTTTTACCGATTATCGGGGCGGGTTCATCATTCCTAGAAAGCCCTTTGAAGTCATCGGCGCCAAACGGTTTAAGACCAATCCGGTGGGAACCGGACCGTTTAAGTTTGCCAAGTATGTCCCAGGACAAAAAGTTCTGTTGTTGGCCCACGAAAAGTATTTCCGCGGCAAACCGAAATTGGACGGGGTTGAGGCACTTTTCATGCCGGAGATCAACGCCCGTGAATTTGCCTTGCGTAAAGGCGAGATCGATTTGATGGAGGGCATGAGAGAACAGCCCTGGATCGAGAAGATGAGAAAAGTATCCATTGTCGAGGTGTTCGGGCCGGGTGAGATCAACCATCTGAATTTTAATGTGACCCGGAAGCCCTTTGATAATATGAAAGTTCGCCAGGCATTGATGTACGCCACCAGTCGGGATGAGGTTCGGACCTTTGTCGGTGAGCTCGCGACAGGCCCCATGTGTGCCATCGTACCCAAGTGGATGAAGGGCGGGCTCGACTGTGACGACGTTGCCAAAAAGGGGCTGCTCTATGAGTATAATCCGGAAAAAGCCAAAAAGCTTCTGGCCGAAGCCGGGTACCCCAACGGATTCGATGTTGAGGAGACCATCACCGAAAGGCTGTCCTACCGCCGTTCCATGGAGAACATCCAGGCCCAGTGGAAACGGGTAGGCGTCAACGTGAAACTGAATGTGGTCGACCATGCCACGTATCACACGAAAATCCGTCAGGATGTAAATCCGTTTATCATGTACATCTGTATGCGTCCCAACGCGGACATTTTTCTCTCATGGTTCTTCCACTCCGATTCCATCGTGGTCAGCGGCAAGCGACCGGTCACCAATTTCGCCCACGCCACTTCCCTTGATGGTCTGATCGAAGATGCGCGGGCAGAACTGGATCCGGCCAAACAAGAAGAAATTTGGAGACAGACCCAGTACAAACTGCTGGAGGAGGGCATCAATTATCCCATGTACGTGTTGAAGTTCGTCTTTGCCAGAAATGACCGGATCGATTGGGGCTTTGAGCAAAAATCCGTGTTGGCGCTCTACACCCAGATCACCGAACAGACCAGCCTCAAAAAATAAGAATAAGATATAGGGTATTCGGTACTAGGTACGCAGACCACTAACGGTCTGCGTACCTATCCCCCTCATGTCAGTTCAACTGTCGATGGGTGTGGTTGTCTATAATTTCCCGATAGGATCCATTTAGGATGATAAAATATTCCATACGCCGGATACTGTTAACCATTCCACTGCTGCTGGTGGTATTGTCTCTCGTTTTTGTCTTTGTCAGGCTTGCTCCCGGCGATCCTGCAATGGCAATTCTCGGGCAGTACGCCACACAGGAATCACTGGATGCGATTCGCGAGGATTTGGGACTTAATGCCCCCATGTGGCTTCAATATCTGCGATTTTTAGGAGATCTAATACGCGGAGATCTTGGCAATTCCATGCTAAACGATGTTCCTGTGGTGGATCAGCTGCGCGTGGTGTTGCCCTATACCTTGGAATTGACCTTGAGTGCGATGGTCTTAGGGATCATATTGGGAGTTCCCTTGGGGGTGTACACCGCGCTTCGGCGTAATCAGCGTGCGGATTACTCCGGGCGGGTGGTTTCGCTTGCCGGAATCTCCATCCCATCCTTTTTTCTGGGCATATTGCTTCTTTACGTGTTTTCGGTTCGCATGGACCTCTTTCCGGTCCTCGGCGGGGGGAGGGAAGGCGACCTGGGCGACCGGATCTACCATCTGGTTCTTCCCACGCTCTCACTCGGCCTCATCATGACCTCCTATATCATGCGGATGACCCGATCCTCCATGCTCAACGTGCTCAATGAAGATTTTGTACGGACGGCAAAATCAAAGGGTCTTCGTGAAAGGATCGTCGTCTACAAACATGCGATCATGAACGCATTGATTCCTGTTGTTTCGGTCCTGGGTATCTATTTTATCATCAACCTGGGCAGCTCAATTATGACTGAGATCGTTTTTTCCAGACCGGGCTTAGGGAAATTGATGGTCTTGGCCATGAAACAAAGGGACTACCAAGTGTTACAGTCGGTAATGGTGATATACGCCACCCTTGCCATCTTTATCAATCTATTCGTAGATCTGATCTACGGATTTATTGATCCTCGAATCAAGTATGGTTAATTATGTTAAATGATCTTCGCAGAAAGCAGCTTCGCGTTTTTTTAAGAAATCGGATAGCAGTAGTTGGATTTTTCTTAACCTTGGCTTTGATATTGCTCGCCTTTTTTGCCGGATACATTGCCCCATACGATCCCAACGAGCAGAATGTTTACAGCCGGCTCACCTCACCGGATCTCAAGCACTGGTTCGGAACGGACAGCTACGGCCGGGACACATTGTCGCGGGTAATCCATGGATCTCGCATTTCTCTGGCGGTCGGGGTCTTCTCGATCATGGTCGGAATGTTCATCGGCAGCATTGCGGGGATGTTTGCCGCATTCAAAAAGGGAAAAATCGGAAACCTCATCATGCGTACAGTAGACGTCATGATGTGCTTTCCGGCTGAAATCTTTGCCATCTTGTTTCTGGTGATGCTCGGACAAGGGGTAGATAAACTGATTTTCGTCATCGGCGTGGTGATGGCCCCCCGATTCGCGCGCCTTGCATACGGTACGACACTTTCGATTCGGGAGCGTGAATATATCGAAGCGGCCCGGGCCCTGGGAGCCAAGAGTCCCCGTGTTGTCCTGAAGCATATCTTTCCGAATATACTGGGTGAGATCCTGGTCATGTGCAGCCTCTGGACAGCCACGGCCATCCGAGTGGAAGCCAATTTAAGTTTCCTGGGAATGGGGATACCGCCCCCCGCAGCAACCTGGGGGAACATGGTGCGAACCGGTGTGAGCCAGTTGACCAATGCGCCCTGGCTGGCGATCTTTCCGGGCCTGGCGATTATGGTGGCGGTCTTGG
>CAYSUA010000313.1:0-7265 GCA_964433795.1 uncultured Desulfobacteraceae bacterium
TTTTTCCGGGCTGCAAATTCTATTGGCCAAACCGATTCTGAACGCCTCTTCCGCCGGTACCATACGCCCGGTAAGAATGAGTTCCTTGGCCATATTGATTCCCACCAGTCTTGGAAGGCGTTGCGTGCCTCCAAAACCGGGAATAAGTCCCAGGTTGATTTCCGGCTGCCCAAAGGTTGCCGTCTCTGATGCAAAGATGAAATCGCATGCCAGGGCAATTTCCGTCCCTCCACCCAAGGCAAAGCCGTTGACCGCAGCCACGACAGGAATCGGCAGTTCCTGAAGTTTATTGATGATTCCAAGACCTTTCTGGGAAAACTGTTTGGCGCTCAATGCGTTTAGCGTGTTCAGCTCTTTGATATCAGCACCGGCAACAAATGCCTTCTCCCCGGCACCGGTCAGAATTAAAACCCGAATATTCTCATCAATGGAAATTTCATCCAGGGCGGAAGAAAATTCATCCAGCAGTTCCGAATTGAGTGCATTCAGTACATTGGGTCGATTAAACGTAATGGTTGCAACACCCTCTGCCACTTCAAATAGAATATTATTGTAAGTCATTTCTTACCTCCTTTGAAAAATATCCGAACCGTTCGGTTTCCTTTACCTCTTTCTTTACCCTGCTTTTACAATATCCGATATGCATGATGCAACGATGATTTCAGTATATCAACGGAATTAAATTTCACAATGCGGCTGAGGGCCTATGGACGCTTGGACAACGCCAGCGGGTTTGTTTCCTGTATGTATTTTCGGATGCCTCGAACAATACCTTCACACAGTTGTTCCTGATATTTCGGACTGTTCAGGCGCTTGCATTCCCGCGGATTGCTGATGAAAGACGTTTCAACCAGAACGGAAGGCATTTGTGCACCCAACAGCACATAGAAGGGGGCCTGCTTAACTCCCAGGTTTTTTATCCGGGAATAGCGCTTCCGCATATGACCATAAAGTGATGATTGAACGTATTTCGCTAACTTTGCAGATTCATTGACTTTTACATTTTTCATCAAATCGTTTAAGATAGACTGGAGGTCGCTGATATTTTTTGCCGAAGTGGCGTTTTCCCTGGCGGCAACAAGAATTGCGCGTTCATCGGTGGCTAGGTTTAAAATATAGGTTTCAATACCGATTGCACGTCTATCCCTTGCGGCATTGGTATGAATGGAGATAAAGAGGTCCGCGTTTTGGGTATTGGCGATGGCGGTCCGCTCCTCCAGGGTTAAGTAGCGGTCCCTGGAACGGGTGAGAATGACCTCACATTTCAATCGATCCCGAATCTTTCTGGCCAACCGTTTCGCAAGCTTCAATGCAATATGCTTTTCATGAACGCCCTTAAGGTATCCGGGCGCTCCATAGTCCCTTCCGCCATGGCCCGGATCGATGACGATTCGACTGACGCCCAGCGCGAGCTGCTTTGCCAAAGAACTGGACGGAGCGTCAGCGGAATCCGCTTTCGGTATTATCGTCGGCAGCTTGGCGGTTTGAGGTTTGCCCCAAACGTCCAGAACGATTCTGAAAGGGTTTTTAAGTGAAAATATCTTATAGGTATCAAAAGATTTGATATCCACCACCACCCGAACCCTGTCCGGAGCATGCTGCCCCGCCCGTGCATCTTTCAGGTGCGTATCATTGATGGGTATTATTTTTTCCGCTTTTTTTCCCAGGATGCTGTCGTTTAAGTCCACATACAGACGCTGAGGTTTGTCGATGGATGGATCCTTCTTTAAGAGCCTGTGGGAAAAGTGGGTTTCTTTGTCTGCGTCGATAACGATTCGCGTATAATTAGGATTTGACCAGTGACGAAGTCCTGTCACGGTGGTGGTTCCCGGGCTTGAGGAAATTCTAACTTCAGGTGTTTTAGGCGGATCCGGTTTTTTGACCGGAACCGGTGATATCTTTTTCTTGGCCTTTTTCTTGGCCTTTTTCTTTGTGGGCGTTTTTGGTTTTAGCTCTACCGGTATTGTGCGAATGGCAACTTGCGCTTTCTTGCGATATCGGCTCTTGGGATATCGCTTAACGATACGTTTGAAAATATCGTGGGCTTCACGCTGATCCGATTTTCGTCCGGATCGCCGGTAAAGCTCCTGGTAGAGCAGACCGGACTTATAAAGCCCAGCCGCTGCCCAGGAGCCTGAGGGGTCATGCTTGTAAACCGCCTGGTATTTGCGGATGCAGGTCAGCCAATTGTGGCGGTATTTCTGTTTGGCGGAATTCTCTTTGAGTTTCTTATAAAAAGCATCGGCATGAATGTATTTATCCCGAGCCGTAACGGCTGAAGAGACGGTTGGATACAGCATCAACAGGAAGCAGACAACGATCCAACTCCGGAGCAGTGTTCGTACGATCGGACTATGAGTTTGAATTGCCTTCTTTTGCCTTTTCATGGAGTTCATTTAAACAGTTCAGGGCATCCAAGGGTGTCATTTGATAGACGTCTAATTTTTTCAATTCTTGGATGATTCGCAGCTCAGATCTAATAAACAGGTCGAGTTGATACGGTCCACTCCTATCGATGTCTTCCCCTTCGGCAAAAATTGGAACCCCATCCGGACCTTTTTCCCCTTTTTCAATGTTTGAAAGTATCTTTTTGGCTCGTTTCAGCACACGGGGAGGAATTCCAGCCAATCGTGCAACCTGTATTCCATAGCTTCGGTTCGTACTCCCTTCAACCATCTTTCGCAAAAAGATGATCTCATCATTCCATTCCTTTACGGCTATATTATAATTTTTTACCCTGGATTTGGTTTCCGACAGATCGGTAAGCTCATGATAGTGGGTTGCAAAAAGGGTTTTTACTCCGTTGTCTTTCAGGTCGTGGAGATATTCTGCAACAGCCCACGCAATGCTGAGTCCGTCAAAGGTACTGGTTCCCCGGCCGATCTCGTCCAAAATGATCAGGCTATTAGGGGACGCATTGTTCATAATATTCGCAGTTTCCTGCATTTCCACCATAAAGGTGCTTTGCCCTTGAGACAAATTATCAAGAGCCCCGACCCGTGTGAAAATGCGATCCACGAGCCCGACGGTCGCCGATCCGGCCGGAACAAATGAACCCATTTGGGCCATGATGACCAAAAGTGCAATTTGTCTTAAAACCGTTGATTTGCCCGCCATATTGGGACCGGTAATAATCAGGATCTGATTGTCCTGATTGTCCATGCAAACGGTGTTCGGCACAAATCGCTCACCGGTAATCATCTTTTCCACAACCGGATGACGACCGTCCTCGATTCGGATTCTGCCGTCGGTTGTGATTTCAGGACAAATATAATTGTTTTGATCTGCAATTTCAGCCAAATTCAGAAGGCAGTCGAGACGGGCAAGGAATTTTGCTACTGCTTGTATGAGACCATTGTTTTTGAGGATTTCTTCCCGGATTTCAGAAAATATCTCATATTCCAGTACCGCTCTCCGTTCTTCGGCGCCAAAAACCTCCTGCTCGTATGTTTTGAGTTCATCGGTAATGTACCGTTCGGCATTTACCAGGGTCTGTTTGCGAACATAGTGGGAAGGGACCTTTTCCGAATGGGTTTTCGGTATTTCAATATAATAGCCGAACACTTTGTTATAACTCACCTTTAAAGAACCGATACCGGTGGCTGCCTTCTCTTTAAGTTCTAGCTTTGCCAACCACCCCTTTCCATCCCGGCTGATCTGAATCAATCGATCCAAATCAGCATGATACCCTGTTTTGATCATACCGCCTTCATGAAGCGTCAGCGGCGCATCTTCCCGAACAGCCTTTTCCAAAAAATTTGCCAGTTGATTCAATCCGTCAAGATCTTCGCTGAATTGATAGTGTTCACTTTGAAATGCCCGGAGCGCTTTGAATATGGTAGGAAGCATTTGCAGGGATTGTTTAAGGCCCACAAAATCTCTAGCATTTGCATGGCCCATGGAAATTTTGCTGCCGATCCGTTCGATATCACGCACCGATTTAAGGGTCTCTCGAATCTGTTTTCGAGCAGACACGCTTTCCTTGGCCTCTGAAACCGCCTGTTGTCTGAGACGAATATTCTCCGGGTCCATCAACGGGTAACGCAGCCACTGCTGCAACAGTCTTCCACCCAATGCGGTAACGGTTCGATCGATGATGCCCAAGAGGGTTCCGGTACGGGATCCGGTTCGAATGTTTTGAATGAGCTCCAGATTTCGGCAGGTTATATCATCCAGCATCAGGAAATTATCTAAAAAATAAGTTTCAATTCCGCCAAGATGTTCGACCGTCTGCTTCTGCGTTTCTTGTACATAATACACCAGTGCACCGGCCGCACTGACGGCGGCCCGCAACCGTTCGCATCCGAAACCTTCCAGAGACAGGGTTTTGAAATGTTCCAGCAACCGCTCACGGCTTTTCTGAAAATCGAACACCCGGTTTTCCAAATAGGTAACCGATTTTTCGGAATACCGCCGCAATATGGGTTGGAGTGCCGTATCGGTTTTGGAAGATTCGGGCATGAGAATCTCCCGGGGAGATATCCGGAGGGTTTCTTCAAATATCTCTAAGATATCATTCGATTCCACAACCCTGAAAACACCGGTTGATATATCCAGGTAGGATATGCCGGCAACCCCGTCATGTCTGTATAGAGCGAGAATGTAATTGTTCGACTTTTCGTCCAGCAGATCATCTTCAATGATCATTCCGGGAGTGATGACCCGAACCACGTCTCTTTTGACGAGCCCTTTTGCAATAGAGGGGTCTTCCACCTGGTCGCAAATGGCGACCCGGAAACCGTTATCGATCAATCTGGCGATATAGCTGTGGGCGGCGCGGGCCGGAACGCCGCACATGGGAATGGGTTTGTTATCTTTTTTATTTCGAGAGGTTAATGTGATTTCAAGAACTTTGGATGCGATTTCCGCATCCTCGAAAAACATCTCGTAGAAATCCCCCATTCGGTAAAACAGGATAGCGTCCGTGTACTTCTCCTTGATAGAGAAATACTGTTTTATCATGGGGGTAGCTTGAGATGGGTTCATGAATCTGGAGCCAAATACGACATACGAGCCTTGAGAATAACGCCTGGCATTAAGTGCTACGCATCGGTTTTATTCTCTTCATCATCATCTTTTTGTTCTAGTGGACTCTCAGAGCTATCCTCAAGCTCCGTAGGCGGTTCTTCTGTAAACGGCGGTTCAAGGGGCATCTCGGTTTCTTTGTCCTGCTCTACTGAAGCGGCCTTTAAGCCATCGATTTCACTTTTCAAACCGGTCAGTTCTTTTTGCTGCGCATCAAGGGTCGAATTGAGCTGTTTGATGAGTTTTTTGAATTTAAATCGAGAAGATAGGTTAACGAAGAAGGAAATCAGATATCCGATGGCAAACGTACAGATGAAAAGCAAAACATCCGGCAATTCAGGGCTTTGGTATTTGGCAAACAACAGATCTATCCGGAGAGTCCGCTTGGCTAAAAATACCTCTTGGTTCTGAAAGAAAAGAAGAACGACAAATCCAACGATGACAATCCAGAGTCCGGTTTTTAGATTACCCATAAATTTACCTTTCAATTCAGAGTTATGGAAAGAATTTAACTCGATCGGGTATCATTATCATGTCGGTTCTCCAAATCAATAAAAATTCAATTGACCCCATTATACGGGACTTAATTGTTTGGAAACCGCAATATATAGCACTGATTACTCTTTTTGGTATAAAAACTCAAGCCTTTTTTATTTCGTCTATGCATTAATCAATTCCAGGCGCTTGTTCTCCGGGCATTGCCGTAAAAAGTAATGGTCGGTCATTCCGGCGATAAAATCCCGCACAACCTCTTCGTTTCTATGCTGCTCAACGTATTCGTCGGACATATCTGAAAGAAACCCTTTATAAATTACCGAATCACGTTTTTCCCTTTCGATATCTTCAAGATACTGGTCGAACAGCATCTCAAAAAGATCTCGAATGATATTCAGATTTCGTTTAATATCGGGATTCATATATATCCGTTTCAGATTGAACGCTTTCAACTGTTTCAATGCTTCGGATACCTCGACACTGAATGCAATGCTGTCGTTTTCATAACTGGTTCGGATGATATCCGTGACCAGGTGATATACAATGGTGCCGTTGGTCTCCCCGAGTATTTTTACGCTCTCCTTTGGAAGTTCGGATCGTTGTATCATACCCAGCCGAATGGCATCCTCAATATCTCTGCCGATGTAAGCCACCGTGTCCGCCATTCGGACCACACACCCTTCCATGGTCATGGGCGTTAATGCCGTATCCGGAAATTCCCGCATGCTTTTGATTTCTTCTTCAAGCTGCTTAAACGTTTTGTCTTTTTGGGGTTTAAGAAACCGGTTATGTATTTCCCCATCATGGCAGAGTATGCCGTCCAGTGTCTGCAGGCACAAATTCCACCCTTTTCCCTTCCGTTCAACCCGATCTAGGAATTGGACACTCTGAATGTTATGGTGAAAAAAACCGATCCGATGCTGTTGGCAAAGATCGGATAGCATTCTCTCGCCATCGTGCCCGAAGGGGGTGTGCCCGATATCGTGTCCCAGAGCAATCGCCTCGATGAGATCTTCATTCAATCCCAGGAACCGCCCAATGGTTCTGGCGATTTTTGATACCAACTGCACATGGAGCACCCGATGGGTAATATGGTCGTTGTGGATCAGATAAAATACCTGTGTTTTATCGATATATCGGGTATAGGCCATCGAGTGGAGGATACGGTCCGCGTCAACGGAAAACGCCTGACGATACCCGGTTTTCAAGTGGGTCTCGGCTTGTCGTCGAATGGCACCCTTGCTGTATGTGGCAATGGGTGACAATATTTCTGTTTCCCTCTGATCCAAATCCGAATGAAGGCGATCCAGAGGAGTAATATTAAATTTCTCCATTATTTATAAGTTCCTCCATTAACTGGTAATAGTCGATTCCGGATTTTCGAAATCCCTCCTTCCCGTATTTTACGTTCGCTTCAAGCACGTAATAATTTCCATTGTATTCACAGATATCAATACCCACATCATTCCAGCAGCAGGCTTTGGCGGTAAACAATGCCAGGTCCAAAATCTCTTTGGGAATCGGATCCAAACATATGGTTGCTCCCACTGATACATTGCAGCGAAACTCCCCTGCCGGTGCAACCCGCCAATACGCATGAACCACCTTTTCGCCGATGACAACGGCTCGAACATCTCGGTCCGATTCAAGAAATTCCTGTATATAAGCCGGTTCCGGATGAGCACAGTATGAATTAAGCTCCGTTCTATTCTGGATGAGAAATACGCCTTTTCCCCTGGCAGAAC
>CAYSUA010000314.1:0-7251 GCA_964433795.1 uncultured Desulfobacteraceae bacterium
TATCTCCCGGCAAATAAAAGAACATTAACACCCTCTGTGAACTCAGTGCCTCGAGTACAGCGGGTGGTTAAACCTTTTATCATCATGCAATCTATATTATGGACTTGATGAAAAGTGAAGAATGGAAGGAGCGTCTCGTATCACCTGAAAAGGTTTTGAGGAATCTTGACTCCGGGATGTCCATCTTTATCGGAAGCGGGGCAGCGGAGCCCAAAACCCTAATCGACCACTTAGTGACATCCGAATCCGTCGTCCTTAAAGATCTTGAATTGATTCAGCTGATCAGTTACGGAAAACTGGTATCCCCCGAATATGTCGGTTCTCAAAGATTTCGATTAAAGACATTTTATTCGGGGGGACCGGCCGGAAAGGCCGTCGATTCCGGTCTTGTCGATTATGTTCCGACCTCATTTTCTAAAATTCCGGCACTGATAGAATCCGGTCAGATTCCCATTGACGCGGCCTTTTTTCAAATCACCCCCCCGAACGCCGCAGGCTACTGCAGCCTCGGCATTTCTGTGGATGCCGCCCGCTCCGTGATGACACAGGCGGAATTGGTGGTGGGAGAGATAAACCCGGATATTCCGTGCACCTTCGGGGATACTTTCATACCGGTATCCGATTTTGACTTTCTTATTTCCTCAAAAAATGGTCTCAGTTATTTAGACCCAAGCCCTCACGCTCATGATGATGTAATGGGTCGAGTTGCCGCCAATACGGCTTCCATCATCGACAACGGAAGTTGTCTGGCTTTCTATCCGGATTTGTTTTTTGATGCAGTGGGCACTTATCTTGCCGGTAAGCGCCATCTCAGTATCCAGTCCCCTTTTTTTACAGACACGCTAATGGAGCTTATGGACAGTGGTGTAGTCCGGGGAAAATCATTAACATCCTATGCCGTCGGGTCAAAGCGGCTCATGTCGTGGCTGGATCGGAATCCACGGGTCGATTTTCAAGCATTGGATACGGTACTGGATCCTGTCCGGATCGCAAAGAACAGCAAATTCATGGCAATACTGCCGGTTCGAAAGGTGGACCTTTACGGGCGCGGCATTAAGAACCTGGACAAAAAGAAAATATCTTTCAATATGCTGTCCGCAGAAGATCTGGTGCAGGGCGCCACCCTTTCCGATGGAGGAAAAGTCGTATTTGCGCTGCCGAGCAGAGACAGTAACGGCGATTCCAATATCCGGCTGTCTGTCGAGCGGTTCAGGGATCTCATCGTTAATCCGGAAACCGTGGATATGGTTGCGACCGAATACGGGGTTGCCGGATTGTGCGGGAGAAGTGTTCGCGAACGTGCTCAAGCGCTCATAGATATAGCCCACCCGGGTGATCGGGAGCAGCTGGTAGAAGAAGCAAAAAAGAAAAACATACTTTATCCGGATCAGATCTTTCTTGCCGAATGTTCTTACCTGTATCCTTCACACATTGCCAACCGAAAAATATTCAAAGATGATGTCGACGTATTATTTCGTGCCATTCAACCGTCGGATGAAGAGGCCATGCGGAGGCTTTTTTATCGGTTTTCTGATGAAGCCATTTTCTACCGGTACTTTTCGCCGATTAAGGTCATGCCCCATACGAAGATGCAAAAGTATGTGAACGCAGACTGCAATATCGCCACCTCGATTATCGGGGTCCTGGAGTCAAACAATCAGGAACAGATCATTGCCGAAGCACGATTCGTCAGGCTGGATGACCGCCCCTATGCGGAAGTCGCTTTCCTTGTTGAAGAAAAATACCAGGGTCTGGGAATCGGGACCTATCTTTTCAAGATGTTGATCCGGCTCGCAAAAGAGCGAGGCTTGAGGGGGTTTACGGCGGAAGTACTTCCTTCCAATCAATCCATGGTTAAAGTCTTTGAAAAAGGAGGCCATCCGGTACGTTCAAAATTAAAGGATGGGCTTTACCACATCACCATTCCGTTTCATAAGGAACCATTTGAGGAGCCTAACCAATAGGACCTTTTGTCTCAACCCCGTTCGTTTTCGTCTATTCTCTTATGTATATCCATTCGCGAAGCGATGATCACCTTTAGCCGAGCAAGTCGCTCGGCTATAATATCTACACAGTGAAATGGGAAGCATATTTCACTGAGGTCTGTGTTCGTCTGTGTGAGTCTGTGGCTAATATATTCTTTAAACTGACTCACCCCCAAAAGAAACCACATCAGGTATGTTTCTTAAATATTGAGTTACCAATTTTGATTGAAAATGTCGGCCAACCCAGATAATCTGTTGCCACATCAAAGCTTCGAAATCGTTATTTTGAACATCCTCCAAATGCATTGATTTGTGTTCGAAATCTATTATCAAATAGATTTATTCGCACCGTCGAAACGCCTCTATTGATTCCCCCAAATTAACTAAAAATTTGTAACCACTTTGCTGTTTCGTCGTTTTATATACATATAGCTGAGCAGAACCTGAATTTCCTATTCTTTTTCACACTATATCTTGGTCCGAAAAATTTTCTGATTACAAAATTGTATCATTAACAGTCCTGAGCTTTTTAAAATTATCGCGAATCAGGGTTTTAAAATGAAGTCATGAAAAAACTGTGCCCCACATTATAAGAGTGGAATGATCTAACTATCTGATGTTTTATCAGAAAAGGAGGTCGCTTTTTGTTGTGCTAATTATATCTTATTAGATTAGGAGAAGGAGGTGGAAACAGATGAAAAAGTTGTTAACATTTTCAAACAGCACGACCCTGATCGTGGCGCTGCTATTGATCGTCGGACTGCTGACATCGACCGCCGAAGCGGAAATAACCGGCGCCCCCGGCATCGACGTCGTAACCTACTATGACAACCCGCACGAGGTGGGGGAGGTAATCAACTCGTTCGACTTTGGTCGCAACGGTACGCTCTACTACACAACCGGTATAAAAGATCCAGAAGCAGGCTGTCTGACAGGTTTTACGGTCTACAAGTGGGTTGGTGAGCCGGATGAGCCCGAGCTCATCCACTACGACCCGAATGCCTTCGGCTTCAGCGGCGGCCGTATCAAGAGGTACGGCAAGAGGTTCGGCGAACGTATCTTGTTTAACGACGGCGGCACCGAAGACCGAATGGAATTCAACTACAACTGCTACGATCCGAAGGAGGGAGAACCAAGCACGATTATCGACTCGACCGAGCCCCCCTACTATTGGGGCCTTAGCACGCGGGATGGAACGGACCTTTGGGCGGCAGGGGCGCCTGACCTGGAGTTCGGCCAAAACCAAAGCCATATCTACTACGGCAGTCTCTATTCTGATGATGCAGATGATGGCTGTGGCAATAATATTCATGGTAGGATGGTCGATCTCGGCGTTATTGGCGGTGGGAGCGGACCCTTAGCTTTTGATTCAGCCGGCAACCTGTACTATGCTCAAGGATATAATTGGCCTTTTTTTTCCAATGCGTACATCTATCGTTTTAGCGCAGCCGAAGTGGCTGATGCGATGGACGAAAGCAATCCGCTAATACCCGAAGACCATGAATGGGAAACGATTATCTCTGTCGACTGGGACGAAGGCCACTTGGGAGCGAGCAGCATGTTCTACCACGGACAAGTCGGGCTGGTACTCACTGCAACGAGGGCGCATTTGCACAGTGAGTTACGTCAGTACGCAATCAATCCCGACGGCACCAGCGGCGGCCATAGGGTTTTGGCCACCTCGACGGGGCGGATGAGCGAAACGCGCTACCACAAGGGTAAGATCTACTTCAACGACCCGGACGGGATCTACTGCATCGACATGACACCACTCGGCATGACGATGATGAAATGAAAAAACAAAAAATAGGGACAAAAAGACGTAGAGGTAATAATTAATCAGTAGGTAGAATCTGTAGATAAAGGCAGGGTCATACGACCCTGCCTTTTCCTTTTGCCGGTATCGATATCCATTTAAATCTATTATCAGAAAGTTTTATTTGAGGGATCAAAACACCTGCTCACAAAAAATTATATAAAAAGTGTAACCATTAAGACCGTTGGCCGTTTAACATCTATACACCTAACCCGGAATCCAGAATTTCAACCTCCTATCCACTTCAGAGAATGCCGAAGTGAAGCCTTAAAGGTGTTTTATGCGAGGATAGGAGGGATGAATAAAAGCCGGTCGAAGATAATCAGAAAAATCTATAACTAATGGAGGATAACCATGAAAAGTACTATCACGAAATTGTTTTTGATCCTGGTAATTGTAATGAGTTTCGTTGCCGTGCAGAGCGTCAGCGCAGAACCCTTTGTGGAAGGAACGATTGACGAAATTTCAACGCGGCCTAATATGGTCGTGGTTGATGACGGGACTGATGACGGGACTGAAGTTTATGGTGTGAGGTTCAAATACCTGTCTAACCAACATAACATCGTTCTCTATGTCGATATGTATGTGTACTTTGAGGTCTACGAATACGAATGTCCTGACGGTACCACCAAGCTCAAGGCTTGCGAAATAGCCGTGGAGAAAGATGAATGGATTCCCCTGCGCGACTGCCAGTAACCTTAGCGGTAGTAAGAAGCGACGTCCTGCGCTATCAAAAAAGGAAGGCCATTCCACATCCTGAACTGCGAAATCTCCTCTTCGCAAAATTGATTCCTCAAGTTTCGCACCCTATAATTGCCACAGATCCAGTATGGATGGGGGCGAATGGGGTTTTATTTAAACATTACTACCACAAAGTATTAAGGTTATGTGATTTCATGATTTTTTCATTAATTTTGTAACCAATTGGTTGTTTAACCGTATATACTTGAAAAATCGTTGTCAAAGAGCGTTTATCGTTTTATTAAGCGTGTTGATGCTGAATACAGCCTCAAGTAACAACGGTTAAAGGAGATTAAATTGCGCGACCCGGAACAGTAACCGGCAATCCAAAGAACAGGAGGAATTCTATGAAACGACTACTCGCAATTTTGACTGTGGTTTTTATCTTCAGCGTAACGCCTGCTTTTGGTGATCCTGGGGATGAACATAGGAACAATATTGAAGGTGGCGGAGGTATCCATGGGGAAGAAGAAGGGAATCTATCACGATCCACCGTTCAACATAGGAATGAAGATGAAAATAAAGGTTCTCCTAAAGATGATGACAATGTGACTGGTAAAGGGAGCTCATCATCGTCCAATAACCAAGATAAGAAAGGGAATGAGCGTTAGCCAATGCTAATAGGTATTTAAATGACAAGAACCCTATTTTTGTCAATTGTAGTCATCATCATATTCATTTTGAATGCTTTCAGTTTAGGTAATGAAAAAGAGGGCCATGTCTGTTTCAGATCAGTTGATGCAGACAAAAATGGAATAGTAACCTTAAAAGAGTTCACAAAAATTTTTGGTGACGATGGTGGTGACGATAAGGAGAAGTTTGAGGAAGTCGATCTGAATGATGACGGAAACCTGTCACATGATGAATATCATCAAGCACTTGGCCACGGTTCTTCATAACATGCATGCACGGATTAATTTGCTGTGTCCGACTGCTTCTTTGAATTGGGTACTTTTTTAGGACAACGAAGACCCACCCGGAAACGCGCACCAAGGTTCCCACGACGGTAGCAAGAACGGTAGGGGACCGGCCCCGAATTCCCATGATGGGATTCCGGATGGACCCGCGTGGGAGGATGAATAACAAATATCTTCGATCAATGAAATCGCCTGCTTAAGTTGCTACAGCCGCAAGCATCCGTCACTTTCTGTAAGCAATGGCAAATCTGAAGCCGGTAAGTTGGAATTGAGAGAGGAAACCCCGATCAAGGTTCTAGCGTGATGCCGAACTTGTCCATTTTCCGGTATATGGAGCGACGACTGATGCCCAGCAGTCGGGCAGCCTTCGATTTGTTCCAGTGGCTGTGGCGTAGGGCCTGGAGGAGGACCTCGGCCCCTTCCTCCCGGGTCTGAGCGGTGAAAAAAGAATCCTTGTGGAGTTTTCTGAAATCGGCCGGCAAATGATTTTCGGTGATGGCGCTTTCGTGGCAACGGATGAAGGCGTGCTCCAAAGTATTTTCCAACTCGCGAATGTTCCCCGGCCACTCGTAATTTTCAAATATTTTCCAGACGTCGGTGGAAATATATTTAATTTTTTTATCGAATTTCTGATTGAACTTGGCGAGGAAGTGTTCCAGAAGTAGAGGAAGATCGTCCATGCGCTCTCTGAGCGGCTGCAGAGTGATTTCCACCACCTTAAGACGGTAATAGAGGTCCGGCCGAAACTTCCCTTTCGTCACCCTCTCTTTAAGGTTTCGGTTGGTGACAGCCACTATCCGAACATCCACCGTGATTGGGGTGGAATCTCCAACCCGTTCGAATTCACCGGTCTCAATGACCCGCAGCAGGCGCAGCTGCATGCGCGGGGAAATCTCCCCGATTTCATCCAAAAAGAGCGTGCCACCATCTGCCCGCTGAAACCGGCCGATCTTGTTTTTGATCGCTCCCGTAAAAGCGCCGACCACATGGCCGAACAATTCACTTTCAAGCAGGTTTTCGGACAAT
Organism: uncultured Desulfobacteraceae bacterium; assembly: GCA_964433795.1. Lineage (GTDB taxonomy): Bacteria > Desulfobacterota > Desulfobacteria > Desulfobacterales > SURF-15 > DUZK01. The sequence continues at coordinate 6,486 of CAYSUA010000314.1, forward strand.
GCCGCACAGTTGACCTTTACCAGGGATTTTTTGCTTCGATCACCTTTGAGATGCAGCTCTTCTACAACCAACTCTTTGCCGGTTCCGCTCTCCCCTATGACCAGTACGGTGGTTTGTACATCTGCCAGGTCTTTTATCAAGGATAGCGTTTTGCGGATGCCCTCGCTATTGCCCACCATAGGGCTGGCTTCTCGGCCCTTCTTGAGGGTACGCTCCAACTCGATCAATCTCGATTCGTCGCTGATCACCATCACGGCGCCTGTGAACTCTTGGTCCGCATTCAACAGCGGGGAGGCGGTGAGGCTGACCACTTGGAACGGGTTGTGATTCAGGTGGCATTCAACGTAGCGTGTTTCCACAGAATTTCGGAATTCAAAGATCTCTTGCAGCGTTTCGATACAACCCCCCTGGCACTGCTCGGTCAGCGACTTGACTGGCTTTGAGATGACGGCGTCGCGTTGAACGGAGCAGATTTGGGCGGCGGCCTTGTTGATTTCAATCACCGCCATGTTTCTGTCTACCGTTACAATTCCTTCTTTGACGCTTCTGAATATGGCCTCGAAATTCTTGCGGCAGCTTTCCTTTTCATCCGCCAAATCTTTGTGCTTCAAGGCCACATGGGTAGATTTCAGCAGGTTTTCCTGACGGACGGGTTTGATGATGTAGTCCAATGCTCCATAGCGTAGCGATTCAGCCGCTGTTTCGATGCTGGTGTTGATTTCCGGAATAAATGGACCGGTATTTCCTGATTATTTTGAATAAGTGA
>CAYSUA010000315.1:0-7246 GCA_964433795.1 uncultured Desulfobacteraceae bacterium
CCCTCGGACGCCTTGGATCTGCGGCATCCTCGACTTTTGCAACAATAGGGTAAACGCTGATAAGTTTGAAAAAACCAATCGACGATTCACGCCAACTGTCTTTCAGGTCGTACATTAGCCCATTTGAAGGGAAAATAAAAGGATTCACAATCAAAACGGTTACCTCCCGGTTGACAAAAAGAACTGAATTATATATATAATCGGATTCAAGAGAAGGTATGTGGATTATTTTACAGGGCTGTGAGAATTACTTCTCCCGGCCTTTCTTGTTTTTGTGTGATTAAGTTCGACATGGGACCACATCACCTTCGCTGACGCGCAGCCCTTTGATCTGCTTCTGATTTTTAAGGGAGTAAAGCGGCGATCCCGCTTTCGAGGGCTTGCAGGCGTGCTGACCCTGGCCAACTAGACCGTATCCCTTATAGGTCTCTGCGGATTGAGGTATCCATCCAAGAGGAGTCCGTATGAACTACGAAACACTATTTAAAGCCGCAAAGGAAAAACCCGTTCGAGCGGCAATCGTTGGAGCCGGCGAATTCGGCACGTCTTTTATCTTTCAGGCGAGGCGGGTGCCGGGCCTTGAGGTTCCAGCGGTCTGCAACCGGACCGTCGAAAAGGCGGTGGCAGCCTACATCAATGCCGGAATATCCGAAGATGACGTGTGCGTCTGCGAATCGGAAACCGAAGTGAAAAAAGCGTTTGACCGGGAAAAGTTCATTGCCGTCAGCGACGGGATGCTGCTCATGGATCTCCCGATCGATGTGCTGGTTGAAGGGACCGGAAATCCGGAAGTGGCGGCCACATATGGAGATGCGGCTATCAGCAACGGCATGCATGTGGCCATGGTTTCAAAAGAAGCGGATTCCGTGGTCGGTCCGATTCTGTTTGAAAAAGCGCGAAAAAACGGCCTGGTTTATACGGCGGTAGAAGGCGATCAACCGAGTCTTCTGATCGGAATGATTACCTGGGGCCGAACCCTGGGGATGAATATAATCTGTGCCGGCAAATCCAGCGAATACGATTTCATATACGACCCTGAGGCAAAAACCGTGGCCTGCCTGGAACGAGTGGTCCGGGTGCCTGAGTTTGATGATTTATGGCTCATTGGGGACCGGGAGGCCGCGGAGATCGCAGAAAGACGGTCTGCCATGTTGGCCGATATCCCCCAGCACACACCCCCGGATCTCTGTGAAATGGGCGTTGTCTGCAATGCCACCGGTCTGAAGCCTTCCATAGAAACCTTTTATGCACCGGTGGCCCGAACGAATGAGGTTCCAGAATTTCTCACCACAAGGGACAGGGGCGGCCTCCTTAAAAAAGAAGGGGTGGTGGATGTATTCAACTGCCTTCGACGGCCCGATGAAGCCAGTATGAGCGGCGGGGTATTCATTATCGTCGAATGCGAGGACAAAGCTTCCTGGAAAGTACTCGAGGCTAAGGGGCATCCGACCAACCGAAACGGTACCAGTGCCATGATTTATCATCCGGTTCATCTGCTGGGTGTGGAGGCCCCCATCTCCGTGCTGGCAGCAGCCCTTCTCAACCATGCCACCGGCGGCGAGGCGGTGAAACCTGTCTGCGATATGATCGGAAGGGCAAAAACGGACCTCAAGGCCGGTACGGTTTTAGAGGCCGTCGGCCATCACCATATAATCGAAGGGGTGGAGGCGCTTCTGGTGGATGGCATAAAAGCCACCGGCGGCAATCCCGTTCCGTTTTATATGATAGACAAGACAGAGCTGACCCGAGATGTGCCGGCAGGGGCCATCATCAGTTGCGATATGATCAGCCACGCTCCGGATTCGGTCCTGTGGAGATTGAGGGAAGAACAGGATTCCTATTTCTAATTAGCCACAGACCCACACAGACAGACTGGACATTTTTGTCTGGGCGATAATGCCACATCGTTTAACTTGGACTATATAGAATTATTCTCTGATTTCGACTTTACCCTTCAGGTATTGCTTCACATCAGTGATGGGAACCTCCCGGCGGTGAAAGATACCGGCTGCCAGGGCCGATTCGGCTTCGGTTTTCTTGAAAACATCTTCAAAATGTTCCGCACAGCCGGCACCGCTTGAAGCAATGACCGGTATGGAAACCGCCGATTTAACCGCGTTGATCAGTTCGATGTCGAATCCCTGATTGGTTCCGTCACGGTCGATACAGTTCAGCAAAATTTCTCCGGCACCCAGCTCTTCACACTTTTGGGCCAGCGTCACCGCATCCAGGTCCCGGCCTTCCCTTCCGCCTTTAATGGTACACTGATACCAGCAATACGTTTCACCATCAGGTCCCGGAATTTCCGTCTTAATAACATGGTGCTTCACATCGTCCGGGGAGCCGACATAAACCCTTCTGGGGTCGATAGAGATGACCACCGCCTGGTTGCCGTATACCCGGGATATTTCTTCGATCGCGCTGTTGCCGGTTTTACTGCCGGTTCTAAGGTATTCCTCAACAACCATAACCGCATCACTACCGATGGAAATTTTGTCGGCACCGGATCTGAAATATTCAGTGGCAACTTCCAAAGCGGAATAGGTGCGGCCGTCCTTATCCCTATAATCCCTGATGCCGCCCCCGATGGTCAGCGGCACGAAAACGTTTTCGGATGTCCGGCGCAGCACTTCCAGCATAGGCATATCTTCCAGAGGAAAATCCCTGAACCCGATAATATTGAGAAAGGTGATTTCATCGGTCCCATCCTGATAATATCTTCGGGCCAGTTCAACCGGTTTTCCGAGATTTCGAACAGCACCCTTTTCTCTGACATCGTACTGATCTCCTTTGGTGACCACCAGATCCCCCCGGTCGTTGGATCGAACATCCAGACAGGAAATGATCCGTTTAGCCAACCGGGTTTCCGTAGATGTCTGAATCGGCTGAACCGATTCAGCGGCAGTATCTAAAAAGTTCTTTAAAATTTGAAGGCCGGCCGGGCCGCTTTTTTCAGGATGAAACTGTGTGGCAATGAGGTTGCCCTTCTGAATGGCACTGACAAACGGATATCCATAGTCTGTGGTGGTCAAGACCGAAGCCGCATCATCGGTAACCACATGGTATGAATGGACAAAATAAAATTTTTCGGTTCCCTTCAATCCGTTAAAAATCCGCGACGGCTGTTTGACGGTAAGCCCGTTCCAACCGATGTGCGGAACCGAAAGCTCGATATCGAACCGCTTCACAATGCCCGGGAACAGACCCAGACCCTTGGTGCCGAATGACTCGGAACTTTCCCGGTACAGTGCCTGCAATCCCAGGCAGATACCCAGAAAGGGCCGGTTCGACTGCAGGTAGGTTCGCAAGGGGTCAACAAACCCTTTGGCGTGCAGGATCTCCATCATGGCGCCGAATGCCCCCACCCCGGGAAAGACCAGCTTTTCGGCCGACAGGATCTCTTCGCCCGATTCCACGATTTTTACAGTTTCGCCCAGACTCTCGAGGGCGTTAACGACACTCCGGACATTCCCGGCACCGTAATCCAACAACGCGATCATAGAAAACCTCTTTTAACAATATCGAAACGGGTGATTTGAAAAACCGTTTAATTATACCACGAAACAGCATAATACAACCCATTAAACGTCTCCTTCAAGGTAACGTCAAAGTAGATCGTAACCACGCCGGATAAAAGCAGCGTAGTCGGTTACTTGACATCAAGTATCAGTTTCTATACGACATAGATAATCCGTATCATCCGTAACCCGGACAAGCCGGAAATAATTGCCACAAAGGCACAAAGACACAAAAGATATATTAAGTATTCTTTCTTCGTGTCTTGGTGTCTTAGTGGCAATAAAAATGTTTTGCCACAAAAAACAGGAGGTTTAAGATGGAATATCGAAAGATGGGGAAAACCGGACTCAAGGTATCTTCCTTCTGCTTGGGGACAATGACATTCGGACGGCAGGTGGATGAAAAAGAATCCATTCGAATCATAGAGACGGCTATCGATTCGGGTGTCAATTTTATCGACACGGCAGACATGTATGTGAACGGCGTTACCGAAGAGATTGTTTCACAGGCCATCAAGGGGAAACGGGACGATCTTGTGATCGCGTCCAAGGGCGGGCACATCCGGAAACAGGACGATAAGTACGGCAAACAGAAAGACTACGGTCCTATTGACTTGGCACGCCCCAGAGCCTTTCATGCCTGGCCTGCCGGTGAGGGGGTCGGTCCCAACGATATGGGGCTGTCCCGCAAACACATCATGCAGGCAGTAGAAGGAAGCCTGCGGCGACTCAATACCGATTATTTAGACCTCTATTACGCTCACATGCCGGATTACAGCACACCGCTTGAGGAAACGCTCAGGGCCATGGATGACCTGGTCCGGCAGGGAAAGGTACGGTATCTCGGCTGCTCCAACTTTCGTGCCTATCAGCTCTGCAAGGCCCTGTGGATCAGCGACAAACTCAATCTTGCTAGTTGGGATTGCATCCAGCCGCCTTTCAATCTGCTGGCCCGGGACATCGAATACGAGCTGCTGCCGCTGTGCTCGGAGGAAGGGGTGGGGGTGTGTGTGTTCAGTCCCATGGCAGCCGGTTTACTTTCAGGCAAATACGAAAAGGACAAGGATCCGGTCGAAGGCGCACGCTTCAGCCTGGCCCACCTCGGCTATCGATATAATCAGCCCTACTGGAATGATGCCGGTTTTTCAGCGGTTGAAGAATTAAAAAAAATCGCTCTCGATCACGGCAGTGGTTTGCCTGAATTTTCCCTGGCCTGGGTCTTGAGTAACCCGGCGATCACCGCCGTGGTGAGCGGTGCCACATCCGTTAAACAGCTTGAACAGAATTTAAAAGCAACGGAGATTACCATTTCGGATGCAGCGCGTGATGCCTGTGATGCGGTATGGCATAAGCTTAGCCCGCGACAACTATTTTACGGCAGATAGCTGTCCGTGCGCTACTTTGCCGCCTTTTTGTTAATCGCTTTGATTTTCGGGTGATTGAGAAGCTCCATGAATTTGGGGTTGGACATCAGACTTTGTAGATCACCGGATTGAACTGCTTTCATCGTTTCAGGGTCATTTAATATCTCCTGAATCTTCGGATCGTCCTGCAGGGAGAGAATGATTTTGAAAATGTCTTCGTCTGCAAGGAGAGACTTCTGAATACCTTGAATATCGCTGCTCGTGTCGCTTTTCTGTGAATTTTCCCCCACCTCTGTCTTCACGCCTCGGGATCGAAACCGAATCACCCGAATTTTTGACTTGCTGATTTTCACTGATCCCATGCTATCGGAGTCAATGGTGTAAACCCCGTTTTTCAAAGATACAATTTCTCCGTAAACAACACTCCCGTCAACAAGTTCAATTTCGGCAGGCTCTCCGGCATGTGCGGTACCGATTGAAATTGCCAGCAGCATCGTCAGGAAAATCAGAATAATGTGTGCCCTTTTCATGTTAAAATTCCTTTGCCCCGGATTTCACCCAATTCCGCGGACAAGCCCTCCTATGCGGATAAAGGTTTGATTCCCCGCCTCTTGAGGCGTTAAGATAACTTCCGATTGATACCCCGTAGCTTGCTGCGGGGTAGTTCATTCGCCTTATCCCTCAAAACAATACCACAGGGCCCGTTCCTGAACAATGCTGTTAATCAACAGGATCTGTGAAGATTTTTACAGTTTATTGATAAAATGTGGGACATCTGTTATATAGAATACAAAATTCATAAAGGAGATTATCGAAATGGCTGAAGGCGTCAATGTCAGAATTACCGGAAAATTACGCCGATTCATCGAGGAGCAAGTCAGCTCCAGCGGTCTTTATGAATCCGCCAGCGAATATATACGTGATTTGATTCGCCAAGACTACCAGCAGCAAGAGAAGCAAAAATGGAGTTGGCTTATGGATCAACTCCGTCCAGGAATGGAAGCCGATGAGAGCGAGTTCGTCCCTTTGGATCCCGAGGAAATAATAAAGGCCGCAAAAAAAGAAAAGGCCGGCGATGCATCATAAGATTTATCCGGCTGCCCGCCGCCGAATTATCGAGATATGGCAATATACGGATATGACCTGGGGCGGGAAAAAGGCCGATAAATATGTCCGTGGCCTATACAAGGCTATTGAAGAAGCCGGCGGCAATAAATATCTGTGGCGGAAGGTTGAGCACGAAGAGGCGAAGGGTATATTCTTCGTGCGCTATGAACATCACTATATCTTTTTCCGAAAACTATCCAAGGGCCAGCTAGGTGTTGTCAACGTTTTGCATGAAAGCATGGATATCCCCAACCGACTGAGAGAGGATAAAAGGTAGATTTAATGTTGTAGATACTTTTTTAGATCTCGATAAAAGTTCTCATGAGAGCCAAATGTATATAAATAAAGAGTGGAATCAATCACTTCGTAAGCCAATAATATTTGCTGTTTCTTTGCTCTAAATTTATAAACACTTATGCCCTGTAAATCTCCCACTTTCATATCACCAATCGTGAGGTCATTAGAAACAGATTTTACAGCTTCATCCAGATCAATGATTTGCTGTTTATGCAGTTTCTTTTTTTGTTTAGCAAAAATAGGCGCTTGAATTATTTCCTTAATATCGGTCATTCACCCTCTCCAAATATATATGGGGTCCCTTGACCGGCTTTTATTTGTTCTCGTCCTATAAGAATATCTTGAATAAACGGTAACGGAAGATCTGGATTTTCTTCGACCATTTGCCCTATTTTTGCCCAATATTCAATTTGACCAGCGATTGATCTTTTAAATATTTTGGACTTGATCTTTGCGTTCGCAAATAGCGCATCAGAGATCTTAACTGCCGTGGCCATATTTCCTCCTCATATAATGATTTTATGGTTCCAAATTAACACTTCAAGTTGCCTTATGCAACCATTTTTTAATTTGTATGTTAGATTGAAAGTGTGTAAATTAGCCTAAAAATGCAGTAAAAACTTTTAACTAATATCTGATATCAATTATTTATATATTTATGGGCGGTTACCCACCAATTTTCTCGTAGTTATACATAAACTATCTACCAACTGGATATGTGTCTTACATCTACAACACAATCTACAATTCAAACAAGGGACTCCAGTCCAAAAAATCGGAAGGAAAGTAGAAATAATTGATGAAAACTGTATTGAACAAAGATAAGCTGAATAATCTTACCAATGAGATATGGAAATCGGCGGAACGGCTGCGGGGTAAATTCAAGGCCTATGAGTATCAAAGTGTTATTTTGCCGATCATTGTTATTCGGCGGTTGGAGTGTGTGTTGATCTCATGGCG
>CAYSUA010000316.1:0-7244 GCA_964433795.1 uncultured Desulfobacteraceae bacterium
GGTCGGGGCGAGAGGATTTGAACCTCCGACCCCTTGAACCCCATTCAAGTGCGCTACCAGACTGCGCTACGCCCCGACATTTTGGGGTAATGAGTAGCACTGCGGACTTTTTTTGTCAATATGCCGAGGATGCTTTATGATCTTATCTTGTGAAGAAAAATGGGTGTAGAAACGTGTCCAGTCCAGGAATCGGTAAAATCGGCATGGGCACTTTCTGGTGTTTTCAAGTCACGGATGAGGATTTTTGTTCAATATCAAGGAAATCAAGCTCTTGCGCGGAGACGTAGCGTGCTACGTCGCACAAGCGAGAGCGCCGATTGACGCTGAGATTGGGCAAAAAGACCATTCGTGGATGGAAACTAATTAGCAATGGAGAAATATGGCTCAACAAAAACCTGAAAACCGGCCGCTTCGCCTGAAAAAAGGGGATGGCGTCGGTATTGTCGCACCGGCGAGCCATTTCGATTTGGATACCTTTCACAATGGCATATCGGTTTTGGAATCCATGGGGTTCAATCCGGTTATGGATAACGGCCTCTATGAAAAAGAAAATTATTTTGCCGGACCGGATGAACATCGGGCCGATCTGATCAATCGTTATTTTTCCGATGAAAATATTAAGGCGATCATCTGCGCCCGAGGCGGTTTCGGGTCCATCCGCATCCTGTCTCTTCTAAATTTCCAATCCATTCAGGCCAATCCAAAATGTTTTGTGGGATTTAGCGATGTTACGGCGGTTCTTTCCGTCTTATCGCAGAAATGCGGATTTACGGTATTCCATGGCCCGAACGTAACCACCCTGGCAAAAGCGACTCAGAAAACGAAAGATGCATTTTATTCGGCATTGACTGCCGATCGACCCGTTCGAATGAAGGCTCAAAAAGGGGTCATACTGAAACCGGGTAGCGCTACGGGGCAGGTAGCCGGAGGAAATCTCACCACCCTCTGCCATCTTCTATCAACGCCTTATCAACCCGATTTCACAGACCAGATTCTTTTACTTGAAGATACCGGTGAAGCACCTTACCGGATCGATCGGATGTTAACCCAGATGAAACTGGCCGGGTGCTTTGACGGCATTGTCGGTCTGGTGCTTGGAACGTTCAGGGGCTGTGGGAAAAAAGATGAGATTTATCGAATCATCGATGAGGGATTTGATTCGTTCGGCATTCCCATACTAACCGGTTTGCCGATCGGACACGGGCGATCGAATACCATGGTACCCATCGGGTTGACGGCAACTTTAGATACCGGCCGGAAAGAACTGAGGTTTCATGAATCGGCAACGGTATTAAGCCTATAGGGTTTGAGCTACGGGGGGGTGGTTGTTGCGCATGAACAAAGTTGATCGGTTGATGCGAAAAGGGATCGAGGACCAAGTTTTTCCCGGTGGGGTGGTATTGGCGGCAAAGGATAATACCGTCCGGTTTTTCAAATCTTATGGTTATGCGAATCTGTCTACGAAACAACCGGTAACAACGGATACCTGTTTCGACCTGGCGTCGCTGACCAAGCCGCTTGCCACAACACTTGCCGTTATAAGGCTTATACAGCAATCCAAGCTTGAATTGCACCAGAAGATTGAAACAATCCTCCATCCCTTTGCGAACACGCAGAAGGGGAGTATTACCATCGAACATCTGCTTGCCCATACAGCGGGGCTGACGGATTATCGTCCCTATTATAAACAGTTGGAATGTGTTCCTACCGAGCAGAGAAGATCGGCTTTAAGAGATTTTCTTGTCAAAGAGCCCCTTGAATATCCTGTTGGCGAGCGCACCGTCTACAGTGATATCGGGTTTATGATCTTGAGTTGGGTTATTGAAACGATATCCGGAAGACGGCTCGATCGGTTTGTGCTTGAGGATATTTATACCCCTTTGGAATTAGACAAATTGTTTTTTGTTGATCTGAAGAAGCCGGATCGCACAAAATCGTTCGCCGCCACCGAACAGTGCTCTTGGCGAAAGCAGATCATACAGGGTGTGGTGCACGATGAAAATGCATATGCTGCAGGCGGAATTGAAGGGCACGCCGGTCTTTTCGGAACGGCGACCGAAGTCTATCGCCTGCTTACAGTCTTGCTGGAAATCTATCACAATCGATTGAAAACGCCTATCTTTCATCAAGATCTTTTGAGGCTGTTCCTAACGAAGCAGCAGGGATTCGAAAGGGCATTCGGGTTCGATACACCATCTGATACAAATTCTAGCTGTGGAAATTATTTTTCCAGTAATACCGTAGGCCATCTGGGTTTCACGGGGACTTCTTTTTGGATGGATTTGGAACGGCGCATTATCGTCATATTTTTGACAAATCGGATCCATCCCACGAGAACAAACGAAGAAATCAGAGCGTTTCGTCCCCGATTGCACGATGCGGTAATGCTGTCTATTAACAAACAAGATTATATTCCGGTTGAAAACGAATAAAACATTCGCTCTTTATTCATTATCTTGATACAAAAATACGGATTAATGGAAGATATTGTGTATATATCGATTGAGGATAACAAAATGTTCTTGTAAAGCCCGAATATTTTTGGTAGCGGTTTTCATTTAAGGATATATATAATATAGGTATAAGTATTCTAAAAAATCGCATAATAGGGAAGACTGATGGAATTTACTTCAAGTCATTGAGAATTGTTCGGTAATTATTGGCATAGCTTTTGAATAGTAGACCCATCGTGAAGATTAACAATAACGAGATTGCACCATGTGTGCAAGGCAATGAGGAATCATGAATCTATTCTTAGATGCAGTTCTCGGTGTGTTTTCAAGTGATCTGGCCATCGATCTGGGTACAGCCAATACGCTGGTCTATGTGAAAGGCAAAGGCATAGTATTGAGCGAACCCTCGGTGGTCGCCGTACGAACCGATGACCGGATGAAAAATCGGGTGTTGGCCGTCGGCCTTGAGGCAAAAAATATGCTGGGAAGAACCCCCGGCAACATCGTCGCCATTCGTCCCATGCGGGATGGCGTGATTGCCGATTTTGAAGTGACCGAGGCCATGCTCCGGCATTTTATCCACAAAGTTCATAATCGACGGACATTCGTAAGGCCCAGAATCATTATTGCCGTACCTTCAGGTATCACCCAAGTAGAGAAGCGGGCGGTTCGGGAGTCTGCTGAGTCTGCAGGTGCACGAGAAGTATTTCTCGTGGAAGAACCGATGGCTGCAGCAATCGGCGCCGGTTTGCCCATCACCGAGCCCACCTGTAATATGGTGGTGGATATCGGCGGGGGTACCACCGAGGTGGCGGTGATATCTTTGGCCGGTATCGTTTACAGCCGATCCATGCGGGTTGCCGGTGATAAAATGGATGCCGCCATCATGCAGTATATTAAAAGGAAGTATAATCTGCTCATCGGCGAACGGACCGCTGAAATCATCAAAACAACTGTCGGTAATGCCTACCCGGACCCTGAAAACCTGGAAACCATTGAAGTCAAAGGCCGGGATCTGGTTTCCGGTATTCCAAAAATACTCGCCATTGATTCGGAAGAAATTCGAGTCTCCATTTCTGAGCAGATCGATGCCATTGTTGAAACCGTTAAGATAGCTCTGGAACAGACACCGCCCGAATTGGCCGCAGATATCGTTGATCGGGGTATTGTTTTAACCGGTGGCGGAGCGCTGCTGAAGAATTTGGATAAACTCTTGAAAGAAGAGAGCGGTCTTCCCATAACCATCACCGAAGACCCATTATCGACTGTGGCCATCGGATCGGGTAAGGTCCTCGATAGCATTGAAATACTAAAACAGGTTGTGATTACGTAATTTCATGTTCTCGAAAAAGACGATGGTGATCGTTGGCATCATCATTTTAATAGCTGTCAACGTCACAGTCATTTCCATATTCAGCAAACGACGTTACTCATCACCTCGCCCCGGAAAAATAGCCCTATTTATTGTTTCTCCGTTTCAAGATGCCGTCACCACGACGATTCGCTTCGTTCGGGATGTGTGGTCCCACTACTTCTTTCTGGTTTCGGTCGCTAGAGAAAATGATCATCTCAAACGAAAGCTGAGCCTCGAGACACAAAAAAATAAACAGAATGCCGAAGTCGAACTGTCCAATGAGCGACTGCGGAAATTGTTGAGTTTTCAGCGGAATGTAACCAATCGGGTGCTGGCTGCCGAAGTGATCGGAAAAGATCCTTCACCCTGGTTCAAAACGCTTATCATCGATAAGGGCGGGACAGATGGAATTGTGAAGGGACTGCCGGTGGTCCTTCCGAAAGGTGTTGCAGGTCAGATCATCGAGGTGTCCGCACGGCATTCCAAGGTGCTATTGATTATAGATCCCAACAGTGCCGTGGATGCCCTGGTTCAGCGAACCCGTTCCAGAGGCCTCATCAAGGGAAGCTCGGGCGGAAGATGTTTGTTTCAATATGTCTTGAGAAAACATGAAATTCGGGTGGGGGATACCGTTGTCTCCTCCGGTCTGGACGGGGTTTACCCAAAGGGAATTCAAATCGGAAATGTATCGGGTGTTGTCAGGCGCAATGCCGGAATATTTCAGGAAGTGACGGTAACACCCAACGTGGATTTCGAAAAACTTGAAGAAGTGCTCATCATTCTCAATCCTTCCCGTTCCGGATTTGAAAGCGACTGATGACCTATCTGTATTATAGTATACTCGGTCTGGTTTTGTTGGTCATCCAGACAACTATTATTCCGGAAATCGTGGGGACCCAGGGACCCTACGATTTGATTGCACTGATTATTTTCTATTTGGGGCTGTATCAACCGTTTCGACAAAGTCTGCCCATGGTCTTCATACTCGGATTTATTATGGATAACCTCTCCGGGGCGCCATTCGGCATTTACATCACAACTTATTTCTGGGTATTTGTTGGGGTGAGCTGGGTTACGCGATTTTTGAGGGTGCGGAATATTATCCTTCTTCCCCTGTTGCTGGCCGCCGGTATACTGGTGGAGAACATTATTTTTATTGGAACCATTTTTTTAATCGGAAGTCTGCCGCCAGTGCCTTCGGAGGAACTGATTCGGCTGGCTTTTCAAATACTCTGGGCGGTAGTTACCGGACCTTTTCTGGTGTTGTTTTTTCGTCATCTTCATTCAAAATGGGATTTGTGGATTCTCGAGATACTGGCAGAAAGAAGCGAGCAAAACGAATAGCCGTTGAAGGCCGGGTCCCCTGAGAGGCTCCACCTTCCGGAGGAGTATTTTGACGACAGCCAAAAAAACCTCGGATAGTAATTGGTTTAAACTGAGATTAACCAGCGCCATGTTTTGTATCATGGCTTTTTTTGCGGTGCTGGTGGCGCGCCTGTTTTACCTTCAGATCATTGAACGACAGGAGTACAACCGGCTCTCTGAAAATAACTGTATCCGTTTGCAGAGTATCGATCCGTCCCGGGGTATGATTTCCGACCGGTACGGCAAATTGCTGGTGGAGAATCGCCCCTCCTTTGATCTTTCCATTATCCCGAAAGACGCGAAACCGATGAGCCGGACCCTGTATCGGGTTTCAGATTTCTTGGAAAGTACCCCCCAAGAGCTCCTAATAAAGGTCAAGCGCAAAAATGGTTTTCAGTCCTACAAGCCGATACCGTTGCATCAGGATATCGGTCGGAATGCTCTGGCTATGATTGAAGTGAATAAATTCGATCTTCCCGGCATTGAAGTCAATGTGCGGCCCTTACGGCATTATATTCAGAGGGGGTTGTCGGCCCACATCATCGGATATCTGAGCGAAATCAACCCGAAAGAGCTTAAAAGCGGCGCCTATCCGGATGCCAGATCCGGTGATTTTGTGGGCAAATTCGGTGCGGAGAAGGCATTTGATGGATTCTTAAGAGGAAAACGGGGGGGGCGGCAGGTTGAGGTGAATGCAACCGGCCAGGTGGTCCGGGTGCTGAATACCGTAGAAGCACAACCCGGGCACAACATATACCTTACCATCGATCAGCAGCTTCAGGAAAAGGCGGAGACATTATTAGGCGGTCTTGCCGGAGCCGTGGTTGCCATGGAGCCATCCACCGGAGAAGTGCTTGTGCTGGCCAGCAGTCCGTCTTTTGATCAAAATGCGTTTGTCAGTGGGCTCTCTCGCAAACAATGGAGAACGCTTCAGTCTAATCCGTTCCGATCCATGGAAAACAAAGCCATACAAGGCGAGTATCCCCCGGCATCTACCTATAAGATCATAACGGCCATTGCAGGGCTTGAAGAAGGTGTCATTGACACATCCACAACGTTTTATTGCCCGGGATTTTATAGATACGGGGATCGGGTGTTTCGCTGCTGGAAAAAGGGAGGGCACGGCACGGTTGATGTTTATAGGGCTTTGGCGGAGTCTTGTGATGTTTTTTTCTATCAGGTGGGGCTAAAACTGGGGGTTGATCGATTGGCTTGGCATGCCAAAGCATCCGGGTTGGGAGCGGCCACCGGTATCAATCTCGATCATGAAGCGAATGGCCTCATACCGACAGCGGCTTGGAAAAAACGACGGACCGGTGTTTCATGGCAACGGGGTGAGACACTGTCTGTGGCCATCGGGCAAGGCTATGATCTTGTAACGCCCTTGCAGATGGCGGTTCTGACTGCTGCTGTGGCTAACGGGGGAGTGGCCTATAAGCCTCTTATTTTAAGATCCATTGAATCGGCGGAAGGCAAAATCGTTTTCCGGAATGAGAAACAGGTGTTAAGAAAACTGCCCACATCCCCCCGGACATTGGATATTGTCAAAAAGGGGCTGTGGCAAGTCGTGCATTCAGATAGGGGTACGGCAAGAATCGCTCGGGTTCGTGGAATTAATATCAGCGGGAAAACCGGAACGGCTCAGGTGATCGGCAGGCGGAAAGGAGACACTTCCCGGAAGATCGAACGGGCCCCACACCAAAAGGCCCATGCATGGTTTGTCGCCTATGCACCATCGGAGAACCCGGAAATTGCCGTGTCGGTGGTTGTAGAAAATGGTGAGCACGGTTCAAGTGGTGCTGCGCCCATCGCCAGGGAGATCATCAAGGCCTATTTGCAGCGTGAGAAACCACGGATATTTACAAAAGATGCGGACGCAACAGATCGATTGATTTCATTAAACACAAAATTGAATCCGGACAAGCCGGAATTGACGATTGAGAATTGAATATTGAATATTTGTGGATATCGCTCACGCAGCGCAGGCGATTGCGCCGCGTGTCGCTCTGTCATTTTTATAATCGTTTTTTATAATGAAAGCATTCCTTAAATAGTCAATATTCAATCGACAA
>CAYSUA010000317.1:0-7241 GCA_964433795.1 uncultured Desulfobacteraceae bacterium
GCCATGAGCGATACGGCCTGGATGGCCGACCTGGTTTTACCCGCTCCCAGCTATTTGGAACGCAAGGATCCTGCGTCCGGACTGCAGGGGGCATCATCCGGGGCAAGTGTAATCATGCGCGATCCCGTGGTTCATGCCATGTTCGAGTCTAAACCGGTGGTTTGGATTGTGTCTGAGCTGGCCAAACGGCTCGACCTGGGAGAGCACTTCGATTTTAACATGGATTCGTACCGGAAAGAGCAGTTGAAAAAACTGCCTGACGCCGCAAAAGCCCTGAAGAGAGATGGTGTCTATCATATCAAAAGCAAATTGTACGGGCTTTACGAAAATAAAGTTTTTAAAACACTGTCCAAAAAAATTGAATTGTACAACAAACGGTATGAAGACATGGGCATCGATTCCATACCGGTATACCATCCCCCAAAGAGAGTCCCTGAAGGTCGTTTCAGAATCGTGGTCGGCCGCAATGCATACATTACCCAGGGGTCCAGCACCAACAATGAACTCCTTTCGGAACTGGTACCGGAAAACGCCCTTTGGCTGCATCCCGCACCGGCAGGAAAACTGAATATACAAACGGGAGATACGGTGGAAGTGAAGAGTGCGGTGGGTAGGGAAAGACTAAAAGTCCGCATCACCGAAGAGATCCGTAAAGATACCGTTTATATGGATTCCGGATTTGGGGCAATTTCTAAAGGGCTTTCCAATGTTTACGGAAAGGGTGCCTGTATATCCGCAGTTATAGAGGATCATAGTGATGAAATTTCCGGCAATATGGCCATGCATGAAACCATGGTCACTGTCAGGAAAGTATAACGATCGAGGTTTCAATATATGAAAAGGAAAAAATACGGAATTTTCATTAACGCCTCCAGGTGCTTCGACTGCAAAGCCTGTATGATTGCCTGCAAGGTGGAAAACCGTGTACCCAAAGGATACTGGAGAAACTGGGTCAAGCATACCGGTGGGGATTACGGATTGAGAACGGGTTTCCAACCGGGTCAGTGCATGCAATGCGATGACCCGTCCTGTGTGGCCGCTTGCCCGGTGAATGCAACATATAAACAAGACGATGGTCTGGTGGCGATCAATCCCAAAACCTGCATCGGTTGCGGCAACTGCGTAACAGCATGCCCGTACGGTGCACGGTATCGGCATCCCGAGCTTCGAATCGCAGATAAATGCGACTTCTGCCAACACCGTTTAAAACGGGGGGAGGAACCGGCTTGTGTTCAAACGTGCCCCACACGCGCCCGGGTTTTCGGTGATCTCAACGAACCCGACAGTGCCGTAGCCCGGCTCATTAAAACCGGCAAGACGGTTCGTGTGATCCACCCCCGAATCAATACCAAACCGAACATTTACTACCAGGACGGATCGCGTCCGTTAGATTGGCCGGTGGAACCGACGCTTCCTGGAAATATCCATATGCCGGCAGGCTTTTGGAAGTCCTCATGACATGCTGTATGTCATGATTTGAAATAAACAAATAGATATGAGGAGGTAAAATGATGAGGGAAAACCGAACACTGCGATTGACCATTATTACCCTGATGATGTTGTTCGTTGCGGTTGGGTGTGTAGCACCCCAGGAGAAAGCGGCGCCGGCTAAACCGATTGCTGCTGAGGACTGGAAATTCCACTCCATCGCTGATGTCAACTTCGTCAAACAGTATGTGGCGACTCCCCCTCGGGAAGATGTCATGATCATTGATTCCCGTCCCAAGCGGGCAAAATATGACAAGGGACATATCCCGAATGCGGTGAGCCTACCGGACAGCCAGTTTGATAAACTCAAAGACAAACTGCCCCAGGATAAGGACACGCTGCTGATCTTCTATTGCGGCGGATACACCTGAAAACTGAGCCACAAATCTGCCTGGAAGGCAGAAAAGATAGGCTATAAAAACATCAAAGTATTTGCTGCCGGTTTTCCGGCCTGGATGAAACAGAAGGGGCACTATGCGGAAATATCCGCCGATTACATGAAAAAGCAGGTGGACCAGAAGGCGGACATGATGATTGTCGATTCCCGCCCAAAGCGGAAGAAATACGACAAGGGTCACATACCGGGTGCAGTCAGCATCCCGGACAGCCAGTTTAAAAAGATGACCGAACAGCTGCCCGAAGATAAAGCGAAACTGATGGTCTTTTACTGCGGGGGATACAAATGCAAGTTGAGCCATAAATCCGCAGCCAAGGCCATTGCTCAGGGGTATACCAATGTCAAGGTGTTTTCCGGTGGGTTTCCGGAATGGAAGCAAGTGGCCGGCACGGCCGGTGCCGCGAAGCCGATGGCCAATGCAATCAAATCCGGAAAAGAAGAGGGGAGCATCGATATCGCGACCTTTGAAAAGATCATCAAAGAAAACCCGGAAAGTATCATGCTCATCGATGTTCGGGATGCAGACGAGTTCAAGGCGGGCAAGTTCAAATCTGCTGTGAACCTGCCGGTGGACGATTTAGAGAAAAAGATAAAGACATTGCCCACCGACAAACCGATCATATTCGTCTGCTCCACTGGGGCACGTAGCGGTGAGTCGTATTACATGGTCAAAGATATGAGATCGGATATCAAGGATGTCTATTATCTGGAAGCTGAAATCACTTACAAAAAGGATGGCTCCTATTCGATTAAAGCGACCCAGTAAATATCCTAAGACATATTTTTCTGTTTACCCTATCGTTGCAAAAGTCGAGGATGCCGCAGATCCAAGGCGTCCGAGGGTGAAGCTGTAGTGGACTAGGGTTTACACATCCATACTATAAATTGGAGCCTTGATGAGAGGGTCGAATGATCGATCCTCTCATCGTCTTTGTGGAATTTGAGGATTCTGAACTTATGTTATGCGTCAATATTTTCTTTCAAAACCGAATCCACCCAACCCATGGCCGCTATCATATTCGGAAACCCGGTGGTGGTTAAGGCCAGCAGCACAGTATGCCTGATCTCTTCATTTGTTGCACCGGCGGCCAGCGCTTTTCGAGTATGAGACATAACCCCGCCTTTTGAATTCACGCCGATGGCTATTCCCAGTTTGATCAAATCCTGTGTTTTTTCTTCAAGCGGGCCTGCCTCACGACAGGCAACGCCGAGTTGTTTATAATTATTAAAGATCTCTTGGAATTGTTCGGAAAAACTCTCATAAATTTTTGGCAAATACATGGGCTCTCCTTTCCGGTTCAATGGTACATTGATCTTCAAAAGTCATGAATTTTTTTATTGAGTCGTTTCGGTTTAATATATAAGTATACTATATTGAATTTCAAATCAATTTTCCATATGGTTTTGAGCATTTATAAACTGATATGAATGCAGTATCCGCAATTTCGGGAGATCAAAAAACAGCTTTGCTTAAGGGTATTCGGACGTTTAGTCAAATGTTTTGGGGGCCGGATATGGCCATGTGTCAGGATATGTTTGAGCGGGATCTTTTTCGTGAAATTGAACCGCTGATTCCGTTGCTGGATAACCGCCTGCCGAATGTTATAGAAGAAATGAATAAATGGATCCACGGGTTCCCCGATGCAGAAGCTTTGTTTGACGAACTCGAATCATCCTATGTCAGTCTGTTTATCAGCAATCAAAAGGGGCGGGTGGTTCCCCTTTACCAGTCCTGTTATGAATACGAGAATGCCCCCATGATGGGGCCTCCTGCATCGATGATGAAGGAACGGCTTGCGGCAGACGGTTTATCCATGGGAAGCCACATCAATGAGCCGCCGGATCATCTGGCCGTAGAATTGGAATACCTTTATTTTCTGTTAAGCAAATGGTGGGATGATAATCACACGGCTTCCATAGCAAAGGCGGTCTCATTTGCGTCAAATATCATGCTCCCTTGGGTTTATAAACTGCAGAAACGCCTCAAACTCATGGAGGAGTCTTTGTTCTATTCATTGTTGATATCCTTAAACATAGCTGTTCTTGAGTTTATAGATATTTCCACCACTTCCAAGGAATAAATTAACAGCGAGAACCAATTCCCTTGAAAATGGGTACCACCTCTGATACGAAGCCATATATTTTTAACTTCGATCAAAAGATCGACAAAGGGGGTCACATGACAAAAGTCGGCGTGGTGGGAGCCACTGGTTATGCCGGAGCGGAATTGGTTCGTATTCTGTCCGGGCATCCGGACGTTGATCTCACCATTCTCACATCCCGGCAATACAGCGGCGTTCCCATTAGTGATGTTTACCCGGCATTTGCAGGCGTTGTCGATCATAAATGCGAAGCTTATGATGTGAGCCGTATTTGTGATTTGACGGATGTCGTGTTTACCGCACTTCCTCATAAGATTCCCATGGCGATCGTTCCGGAGCTGATTGATCGGGGAAAACGTGTATTGGACCTATCCGCCGATTTTCGGTTCAAGGATGTCGAAAGATATGAAGCTTATTACCAACCCCATGAGGCAAAGAATTTACTCGATAAAAACGTTTACGGCCTGAGCGAGGTATATTTCAACGAGATTCAGGATGCTTCACTGGTGGGGTGTCCGGGGTGCTATCCTACGAGCGTTTTACTGCCGCTGATTCCTTTATTAAAGGCCGATTTGATTGTGTCCGACTCCATCATTGCCGACTCAAAGTCGGGGGCAAGCGGGGCCGGGCGGTCGCCCTCGGTTACCAGTCTATTCAGTGAAGTGGCGGAATCTTTTAAACCCTATAAGGTCACTGAGCACAGACACAATCCTGAAATTGATGAAGTATTAAGCCGCGAGGCGGAAAAATCGATAGCCATAACCTTTGTCCCCCACCTGATTCCCATGAGTCGAGGAATGTTGACCACCATATACGCAACATTATCCGATGGGGTGGATAGGAAGGACATCGAAACGTGCATTTCATCCTTTTATTCGGATCGAAAATTCATCCGGATACGCCCGGAGGATAAACCGCCGAACACCCTTCATGTCCGGGGGACGAATTATTGTGATATCGGATTTAAAATAGACCGGAACAACAACCGGCTCATCCTCATGTCTGCCATCGATAATCTCATGAAAGGCGCATCCGGACAGGCGGTTCAAAACATGAATATCATGCTGGGACTCGATGAAACAAAGGGACTATCCAGTGTCCCTTATGGACTATAGAATACAATAAATAACAATGAAAGGAGAAGTGAAATGTCGGCAAAGTTGATAAAAGGAACAGAGATTCGGGATTCAATCCTCAAGGAGATTGAAACCGAAGTTAATGAAATTAAGGAAAAGCATGGAATCGTACCGGGACTGGTGACGATTCTGGTGGGAGAAAATCCGGCTTCCATATCCTATGTTACGGCGAAAATTCGTACGGCTAAAGCCCTCGGTTTCACCGAGATTCAGGACAGCCAGCCGGTGGACATCTCGGAAGAAAAACTGCTTTCCCTGGTGGACAAATATAATAAGGATGATTCCATTAACGGCATTCTCGTTCAGCTGCCGCTGCCCAAAGGAATCGATGACAAAAAGGTTCTCAATGCCATCGATCCGGACAAGGATGTGGACGGGTTTCATCCGGTGAACGTTGGACGGTTGATGATCGGCGGAGACGAGGTGAAATTTCCTCCATGTACACCTGCCGGTATTCAGGAAATGATTGTACGCGCCGGCGTTGAAACCAGTGGCGCTGAAGTGGTGGTGGTGGGGCGTTCCAACATAGTTGGAAAACCGATTGCCAACATGATGCTTCAGAAAGCAGATGGTGCAAACGCCACAGTGACTGTCGTTCATACCAGAACCAAGGATCTGGCTTTCCACTGCAAGCGTGCGGATATCCTGATCGTGGCGGCTGGGGTCCCCGGGCTGGTCAAACCCGAATGGATTAAACCCGGCTCTTGTGTCATCGATGTGGGTGTGAATCGTGTGGGTGAGAAAATCAGTGAAAAGACCGGCAAAAAAATCGCGATTCTCAAAGGAGATGTCGATTTTGACGCGGCCAAGGAGATCGCCGGTTCGATTACTCCTGTTCCCGGCGGTGTCGGCCCCATGACCATCACCATGCTGATGCGCAATACGTTAAATTCCCTGAAAATTCGACTGGGACTCATGTAATACAGATAGTCGATGAAGGTCGTGAAGGGAATAACGCTGACCCTTCATGGCCTTCATGACCATCGTTCTTCCTATTGCTCGGAGTGAAAACGCCTATTGCCTGTCTTGACAGTCTAAAAAGCCTATGGTATGTTCCTTTGAACAGTGAAGTTAACTTAACATGCTGAATTTATTTTACATTTATCAAACCGACTAATCTGCACCCCGGTACCCATGCGAGAAAGAATATCATTCTGCCTGATCAGCAATACGGGCGGCCGCGTCAAACAGTATGCCGCGTCTAAGACCACCCTTCGTGTCCTGGCATTTCTCTGCGTGGCTTTTATTGCTGTACTGGCTTATATTGTCTACGATTATGAGAATCTAAGAAATACCTCCTTTAACACCCACCAGCTTGAGGGATCCATTGCCAGCCAGCTTGAAGAGATTAAAAGTCAGCGAAAACAGATTCAAACATTTGCAAAAGAGATTAATAGCTTAAAAGTAAAACTGACCGCACTGAAAAAGGCTGAAGAAAAAATTCGGGTTATTGCCAACCTGGAGCCCACTGCACAGGACGGCCTGTTCGGGATCGGGGGATCCTTGCCTGAAGATCTTGAGACAAATCTCGATCTTGAAAGGAAGCACAACAGCCTGGTTCGTGAAATGCACGAACAGGCGGAACATCTCAGTGCGGCTTTTACGAACCAGAGCCAGGGCTTTGAATCTCTTCTGAAGCATCTGGAAGATCAGCGGAATATTCTGGCCTGCACGCCTGCCATCCGGCCCACGGACGGCTGGGTGACCTCCCGATTCGGACATCGAAACTCCCCATTTACCGAAAAGCGAGAGTTCCATAAAGGGTTGGATATTGCTACGCGAAGCGGCACACCCATCCTTGCGACTGCAAACGGTGTCGTCAGTTTTGTGGGATGGAAAGGACAATTGGGCAGGGTTGTTGTTATCGATCATGGATACGGAGTGGTGACCCGCTATGGTCACATCAAAAAAGCCTTGGTGAAAAAGGGCAAGACCGTTAAGCGGGGGCAGAAGATTGCAATCGTCGGCTCATCCGGAAGGACCACAGGGCCTCATCTTCACTATGAGGTTTTGCTAAACGGGCTTCCGGTGAATCCTCAAAAATATATCTTGAATTAATCGCGAGTAACTCATTCATTTTACATTCCTACCGACGCTTCACGCGTTCCGCCAGATGCT
>CAYSUA010000318.1:0-7235 GCA_964433795.1 uncultured Desulfobacteraceae bacterium
TGAGATCGAGCATCATCAACTGCGCATTACCTTGGATGCCCATGAGCATGTTATTAAACTGATGTGCGATTCCTCCGGCCAGGTTTCCGATAGCTTCCATCTTTTGAGCTTCATGGAATTGAGCCTCGAGGTTCTTCTGTTCGGTAATATCCCTGAGAAAATAGAGTCCGGCAGGTTTCCCCTTCCACTTGATAAAAACCGAACTGATCTGAACCCACAGCACTTTGCCGAATTTATCTAAAATTCTAACCGTATAGGTGCTGGGAGATTCTTCTTTACTTAAAAGCCTCTGGTGTCGGTACTCCACCCATTCTCTTTCCTTGGAGTGGAACAGACTGATAAATTGAACTTTTTTAATCTGATCTGCAGAATAGCCGGTCAGTTCCTCGGTTATCGGATTTGGAAAGTTGATAGCGTTGTCCTGAACCACAAAAATGGCGTCGTTGGCATTTTCAACCAGCAGGCGATACCGGACTTCGCTCTCACGCCGGGCCTGCTCCGCAAGCTTACGAACGGATACTTCCTGTTTGAGCTGATCATTGGCGACCACCAGTTCATCGGAATGGGTTTGGAGTTGTCTCAGATTTTCTTCTACTTCGGAGTGCAATCTTGCATTTTCCAATGCAAATCCGATTTCATTTATCATTATGGAAAGCGTTTCCTTGTCATGTCTATCAAAAACCTGTTTGGTCTCCTTGCTCGAAAGATTCAGAACAGCCACCAGCTTCTCTTTGATAAAAAGCGGCATGCTCAGAAAAGACGGCGACGCATATCTGGGATCATTCGGTCTGCCGATTCGCTCATCTTTTTCAATGTCGTCCACTAAAAGTGTCTCCCGATCCTGAAGTACGTATCGGGCCGGTGAATCCTGAACATTTACCATTATTTCTTCTTGCAGTTGAAAATCCAACCCCTTGGCGGCAACCATTCGAAATTTGTCTTTATCCTCCTCCACCATAAAGACCGATCCGGTTTGAGCGCCTGAGACCCCTATAGCCTTATCCAGCAACAACTTCATAAGATCGTTGATATCCAGCACTTTGCTGGCGGCTTCGGTTAGTTCTTTAATGGTAAATAATTCAAAGATTCGCTGCTCAAGTTGGCTATTGGTATTTTGAAACTGGGCCAGCAGCCAATTAAAAGAATCCGTGATTTCCTGAAGCTCGTCGGTGCTTTTTTGTATAGAATCCGGAATCACATCGGTTCCTGTATCCACCACTGATTTCATGAATCGACTGACGTCATAGAATTTATCAAATATCTGACGTAAAATGACGAGTCCCCCTAAAATAAGGCCAAGAATCGCTCCAAAAACAACCAGTTGAGTGGTACCAAGAAGGATTTCCTGTTCGTAAAAATAATAAAAAACCATCAGGAAGGGCAGAACAAATACCAACGCCTCTATAACCAGAAGCTTATATCTTAAACCCGAACCTGAAATACTGAATTTCGATTCTGCCATGAGAATTCCCCTTACCCGTTAAAGAGTATTCAATCTCTGGTCAGCATTTACTGAAACCGTTGACCATGATAATTTCGATGAGAAAACAATCTTACTCCCCACCCAAAAACAAGTCTAAGGGTGGGCTGAACATGGGATAAAAACCTTATATCTAATTTCTTTCGCCATTTAAAGTTGATATCGGACATCCGAGTAAATAACTGAAATATCTAATTATTTAATTTAATCTGGACACCTAAAAAAAACCATGTGAAAACAATCGGCTTTGAAGAAAACCAGGTCATTCAATTACAATTCGACGGCATCATGAATATCGAAACGGCAGCTTGCGTTAACGGTCTGAACAATGTACTCCGAATTAAATAAAACCTAAAAAGAAATATCAGGGTTCGGCTCGATATGATGGTAAGAATCATTCTAAGGTTTTATGGAAACTGAATGTATCAATAAACGCATAAACTATAAAGCAATGGGACAAAGCCGATATATGGAATCCGAATAATATATACTCTATTATCGAATAACAGTTCATTTTGTCAAATCACAATGTATCACGATATCTATTAGCAAATCCATTTTGACAATGAATTCCGTCGGTCTTAAAAAATCAAAAAATATATTTTATTCCGGCGCGCAACCCTTTATATTGACATATCAACTATAAACAGATGTTAACTTTGATGGCAAAGGAAGGAGGAATCGGAAATGGAAAACATTTACAAATTCAGGATCACCACTCAAATCATCTACGGTAGAAATAGTGCCGCTCAAATTGGCGACATTGCAAAGGCCACCGGAAAAAACAAATTTCAAATCATTACAGACAGTGGGGTTACCGGTTCCGGAATACTCGAATGCCTTACCGTCCCCCTGAAAAAAGCCGGTGTGGAAACCATTGTATTTGACGGGGTGGAACCGAACCCGACGGTGCAGACGGTGGATAAAGCCTATTCCCAATTCTCAGACAACGGGTGTGAAGGGGTGATCGCCATTGGGGGAGGAAGCCCCATGGATGCCGGTAAAAGCGTCGGGGTCCTTGCGACAAACCCGGGATCTGCATCCGATTATTTAGGTATCGATAAGGTCAGCCAAGTCTCGGCCCCGGTCATCTGTGTTCCCACAACAGCCGGTACAGCCGCTGAAATTACCGATGTGGCGGTATTGAGCGATCCGGAAAAGAAGATCAAAGCCGGTTTGAGAAGCCCCCAGGTTGCACCGGATGTGGCGCTTCTAGATCCGCTGCTGACCGTAAGTCTTCCACCGGAACCTACGAGGGATTCGGGTCTGGATGCTCTCACCCATGCCATTGAATCCTATATCTGCTTAAATGCATGGAGCGCATCCGATTCGCTCACCCTAACGGCTATCGAACTGATCGGGAGTCATCTCCGAACAGCGGTACACAACGGTTCGGATATCGATGCCCGAGACGGCATGCTCAAAGCCAGTCTGTTGGCGGGAATGGGGTTCCACAACACCATGTTATGTCTGGTCCATGCCATTACCGGCCCCTTGGGCGGACGCTACAATTTTCCCCACGGCGCAAGTAACGCCATAGTGTTGCCTCATGCATTGCAGTTCATGCTGCCGGGCGCCGTATCAAAATATGCGGATATCGCCGTTGCACTGGGGGAAGATATTCAAGGATTATCTGATCGGGAAGCCGCTGAAATGGCAGTGGAAGCCGTGGAACAACTGGCAGAAGATGTGGGGTTGCCTGATGGTCTTTCTTTTTACGGTGCGAAAGAAGAAGATCTTCCGGAAGTATCAAAAACCATTGCAGAGAGTTTTATGATTCCGCTTTCACCAAGAAAAGCAACAGCAGAGGATATTTTGAAAATCTGTCAGGCTGCAATGTGAAGAGAGAAGGTGAGAACACAACTTCTCACCTTCTTAACCTCTAATCTTCTTTCCCTCTATCCCTTTGGGCTTCCGTGCGCACTTAATATTACGCAGCCATCTTTTCAATCACCCCGTATGCCTTCTCGAGCGCTTTATCCAACTTTTCCGGCCGGCTCCCGCCGGCTTGCGCCATATCCGGCCTGCCTCCACCGCTTCCGCCGATAACCGCCGCAATTTCCTTGACGATCTTTCCGGCATGAAAACGACCCACAAGATCCTGGCTCACGATGGTAATCATCAGCGCCTTATTTCCCGATGCACTTCCAAGCACCACAACACCGGATGAAATCTTCTCCTTAAACTTGTCTGCAAGATTTCGCATGGCTCCCGGAGAATCGACAACGACCTTTTTAACCAGAACATTAACGCCATTTATGGATTTAACCTCATCATCGGTGCTTTCCGTCGATAAGGCCGCCATTTTAGCCTTCAACGATTCAACTTCTTTCTCAAGCGCCTTCTGATGGGACAATATTTTTTGTATCCGACCCGGAAGCGCCTCGGGTACATCTCTAACCAGAAGTGCCGCCTCATGGAGGATGCGTCGGGTGGTTTGAGTATATTCCAATGCTGCTTTTCCGGTAATTGCTTCTATCCTTCGCACACCTGCCGCAATGCTCGATTCATCGACGATTTTAAATAAACCGATATCGCCGGTATGCCGGGTGTGTGTTCCACCGCACAACTCCATGCTGAAATCGGCCAAGGAGATCACCCGGACCCGATCACCGTATTTTTCTTCAAACAGCGCCATGGCCCCTGTTTTGAATGCTTCATCTGCAGCCATTTCTTCAATTTGAACGGCGGCATTTTCCTGGATTCGCTCATTGACCAGATCTTCAATGGTATTCAGGGTGTCTGTATCTACCTGTGAGAAGTGTGTAAAATCAAACCGCAATCGATCAGGAGCAACCAACGATCCGGCTTGCTTCACATGGTCCCCCAGTACCCTTCTCAGGACGGAATGGAGAACATGGGTTGCCGTGTGGTTGCGGGCAGTGGCATATCTTGCCGATTTATCCACCGCGAGGGTTACCGTATCCTCTTTCTTAATCTCACCGGATTGAACGATCCCTTTATGAATGATCAGACCGGTGGGGTCCTTAAGGGTATCCGAGATGTTAATTTCAAGATCTCTGTTTGATGAAACGCCTTCAATTTTCCCGATATCACCCACCTGTCCGCCTGCCCCACCGTAAAACGGGGTCACATCGGTTACGATTTCGATTTTGCTTCCTTTGACGGCTTTTTCTACTTCTTCACCATCCTTGACTAGGGTCAAGACTCTGCCTTGCCCGGATATGGAATCGTATCCGACAAACTCGGGTTGTATACCTTCGGCCGAAAGACGCTTGTATGCATCGATGACCTCGGTAAAGGCGGTATGGGATCTGGATTGCTCCCGCTGCTTTTTCATTTCGGTTTCGAAGCCTTCCATATCAATGGTAAAGTTTTCATCCCGCACAACATCCCGAACAATATCCACCGGAAAGCCATAGGTATCATAAAGCTTGAACACCAATTCGCCCGGCACCTCGGTAATGCTCTTCACTCTGAGTTCTGCCAGGGAATCATTTAACAGCCTAAGTCCGTGATCCAATGTCTCAGAAAATCGAACCTCTTCGTTTTCAATCACATTTTGAATAAAAGCAGATGCTTCCTTAAGTTCAGGATACGCCGATTCCATGAGATCGAACACGAGATTCGATGTTTCATGGAGAAACGGCCGGGACAGACCGATATTTCGACCGTATCGAATGGCCCTTCTCAGTATACGTCGTAGGACATATCCCCGTCCTTCATTGGAAGGGAGCACTCCGTCTCCCACAAGAAATGCCGCTGCCCGGCTGTGGTCGGCAATGACCTTCATGGCAACATCCGCTTCAAACGACGTGCCCAGCTGTTTTCCGGAAAGCGCTTCAACTTTTTGCATAATCGGTAAGAAAAGATCCGTTTCGTAATTGGTTGGGGCATCCTGCATGAGAGAAACCATTCGCTCAAGACCGAGTCCCGTGTCGATACTCGGTTTGGGAAGCGGTGTCATATTACCGTCTGCGTCTCGATTAAACTGCATGAACACCAGATTCCAGATCTCAAGATACCGATCGCATTCACACCCCACTTTGCAGTCCGGTCGATCACAGCCGAACGCTTCGCCTCGATCGTAATGGATTTCGGAACACGGTCCGCAGGGTCCGGTATCCCCCATGGACCAGAAGTTGTCTTCTTCGCCGAATCGAACGATCCGGTCTTCGGGCACACCGATATTCCGGTGCCAAATCTGATGGGCTTCATCGTCATCCAGATAGATGGAGACCCACAGTTTATCCGAAGGCAATCCGTAACCGTTGGTGATTAAATCCCAAGCAAATTCAGTCGCTTTTTCTTTGAAATAGTCTCCAAATGAAAAATTGCCCAGCATTTCAAAAAACGTATGATGCCGGGCAGTGTAGCCGACGTTTTCCAAATCATTATGCTTTCCGCCGGCACGAACACACTTTTGAGAAGTGGCGGCCCGCACGTAATTACGCTTCTCCTCCCCAAGAAAAACCCGCTTGAACTGCACCATTCCCGCGTTGGTAAACAACAGCGTAGGATCATCCTGGGGGACAAGAGAAGAACTCTTCACGATCTGGTGGTGATGTTTTTCAAAATATTCTAAGAAAACTTTTCTGACCTCATTACCCGTCATGAAACTCTCCATTTAACCATTATCTTCTGTTTCGGTGACATCTGCATCCTCTTGAGCTTGATCTTTGGAAAGGCCCATTGCTTCTCGTACGCTGACGAACAGCTTGTCGCATGTTTCGGCATTATCCGAAAGAAATCGTTTGGCGTTTTCCCTTCCTTGCCCGATCCTTTCACCGGAGTAGGAATACCAGGAGCCGCTTTTCTCGATGATACCCGCTTCTACTCCCATATCCAGGAGATCACCCGTCCGGGAAATACCTTCACCGTACATAATATCGAATTCAGCTTCTTTAAACGGTGGCGCCATTTTATTCTTAACCACCCGAACCCTGGTTCTGTTTCCGGTCATTTCCTGACCGTCTTTAATGGTGCTCGTCCTTCTAATATCCAGCCTGACCGATGAATAAAACTTAAGGGCATTGCCACCGGTCGTTGTTTCGGGATTGCCGAATACAATTCCGATTTTCATCCGTATCTGATTGATAAAGATAACACTGGTCATGGTCTTACCAATGGTCCCCGTCAGTTTTCTTAACGCCTGGGACATGAGTCGGGCCTGAAGCCCCATGTGGGAATCACCCATTTCTCCTTCGATTTCAGCCCGGGGAACCAGTGCGGCTACGGAGTCGATGACAAGGATGTCGATGGCCCCGCTCCTCACCAGCATATCGGTAATCTCAAGGGCCTGTTCTCCGGTGTCCGGCTGAGATACCAGCAAATCATCACAATTCACCCCCAGATTTTTTGCATACACCGTATCCAGGGCGTGCTCTGCATCCACAAAAGCTGCTATACCGCCCTGACGTTGAGCCTCAGCAACCGCATGAAGGGCCAGTGACGTTTTTCCGGATGCTTCCGGTCCGAAGATTTCAATCACGCGCCCCCGGGGCAGCCCCCCGATTCCAAGAGCTCTGTCTAAAGCTATTGAACCGGTAGAAATTACCGGAACTTCGATGACAGGGCGGCTCCCCAGTTTCATGATGGAGCCTTTGCCGAATTGACGCTCTATCTGCACCATTGCGGTTTCAACCGCTTTTTCTTTGTCCGGCGAAATACTCATGCCATCCTCCTTTTATATTGAATATTTTATATTGAAGATTGAATATTTAAGGGGTCGGGAAATTTTTCATTAAACCTACTTAAATCACTGAATCGATGGTCAGCAGCGTAATCGTGTCCG
>CAYSUA010000319.1:0-7221 GCA_964433795.1 uncultured Desulfobacteraceae bacterium
ACTGTCGGTTTGTTCGGAAGGACGCAACGATTGATAAAACGCTATTCTATGAAATATGGATCGTCTGTTTTTCAAGACAGGTGACAGAAATCTTTACTGGTAACGAATCACCGGCGGCTGAAAGCCGTCTATCGCATTCGTTTATTGGGCTGAATATATCCTGGCTCATCTGGTATTCTTGACTTTTGTTTTCCTCGATTGACGTGAGCTGGTTAGCTGATATGCTTTATAGTCTAATTCATAAAGATAATTAAGAAGATCTTCGCATATTTCGATTGCAAGCTTTAGCTCCCCCATAGTGGGCGCCGCTAACTCATGTGCAGCTTCATTCCCAATGAATCGTAAACTATGCAGATTACTTACAATATTTTGAGGGAGAGGAATGCTTTCCATCTTATTGATTCTTGTTTTAAGATTATTATCAGTGATTCCCTTATCCGCACATATGCCCTCAATTAGAGCCCTTAAGCCCAAGGCACAAAGAATGCTCAAACTATTGTTATAAGCTCGAAGTGTCTCTCGATAGATAATGGTAAGTTTTTTGGGCAACTGTTTAAAATTTTTTTCTTCGACATGTAGTATCGTTCGCCCCGGAAAATATTCTTCATCCGCGATTAAAGCATCGTCATCATTTGTAACATCAAAGGTGTAAAACTCACCTAATGTTCCTTTATCACAGCCTGCACATACCCAAAATCTATATCCTAGTCGTTCTACGAAGCCTAAACTACCATCGGGATTATAATTTGGGTAATCCCTATAATGCTCTGCTTTTAGAATATGATTGGTTTCATCTCTACACCTATTACAAAAAATATACTTTTTCATCGGTTTATTTTCAGAACTATCCGTCATTATTTGATTCCTCGGTATGCATGGTCCAACCCGCGTATGACCAGCGGGCGCGTTTTTTGGCCCGTCTGCGTCCAGGCGCATGTTGTGCAATTTATTTTTCACTTATTGATTTTTTTAAAAGAAATATTTCACCTTTGTCCTTTTTAGTAATGGTGTCTCATGTAAAAATCAGGTTCAATCCTACTGAAATTGACCAAAAAGCTAATAAATTGACGATGTCCCCAATCCCCAAAAACCCCAAAGAATAATTTATTACTTTCTTTACAAATATCACATTCTTTTGTACAAGAAAATTAGCCAGTTTATCTGGTCACCCTATGGGCGCGTAGCTCAGCTGGATAGAGCGCCTCCCTGCTAAGGAGGAGGTCGTGGGTTCGAGTCCCACCGCGAAAGGAAATTTCAAAAGAAGTTTTTTTTCGCGGTGGGATTTTTTGTTCAGCATAAGATTATATATTATGTTCAGTCTACATAAGCATAAGATCGATTTATTATCCCGTCCTCACATTTAACACCTTCGGCAAATGATTTGAATCAGAAAGAGAAAATAATCCGGGACGCCCAGATTCAATACTTCGATACGATAGCGTTGCCCTGGTCGTACTGTGATCAGACCCTATTTATGAGATCTTTCAACAGCTACCATCTCGGTAATGCTTGCTCTGGTTAGGGTCATGGTGGGATCTCCTTCCAATGATTCCGTTTAGCCTTATGTCGATGGATTGTCAAATGAAAATGATATTAAGGACTTATGGGAGATGGGTTTCAGCTTTGAGGTTTGTGTTATTCTTTCTCTCTATGGTTAACCCAGGAAGCCGGGCAGGGTTCCTGGCTTATCGGCTGGCCTTGCCTATCCTGGGCACGTTCAGGTTGTTTAAATAAGCTCTCGGTAAGCCCCGTTCTTGTGATATTTAGTTCGGTTGGATTAAGGATTCTCCTTCCATGGCTTGTAGTCAAGGTCGCTGGTATCCAGCGGCTCCAGCACATCCCTTGACATCCGTTTAGGGATCTCATCGTCGGCGCTCCAGTTTGAATTACCTCCGATCGTTCCCCAATTGTCTATGATATAGGTTTCTGTCCGGCCGTTCCTTTCGACATTGAGGACTGTTGTTCCTTCCGGAGCGACGATCGCGACGCCTGTTCCGCCGGCTCCGATTCGGTACTCCTGGCCAAAACAAAACCCGGCGATAACGATCGCCAAAATCACAAGACATACGACGATTGTAACGTGTTTGAATTTCATATCTCCTCCTTTCGCATAGTGTTATTCATCCCGGAAGAATATCGATTTGATCCGGCGTTATTATGTTCTTCCATAGCTCCTCCTGGTTGATGCCGTTTTCGGCCCGGCGACCTTTCGGGATCCATCCACCGTGTGGAATTCCAAGTTCGATAGCGACATCGATGCCGGCGCGATCGGCTCCGGTCTGGCCGCCTGATATGATTTTATCGATCATTGTTTATCCATTCTTGGGGTTGAATTAATGGTCGACCAGCGCTCTGGTAAATTAATCACGTTATCAACTGCCACTTTAAGCGGTTCTGTCAGGTATTCGGTATACCGATCGGTTATTTTGATATCTGTATGCCGCAGCAATCTTTGCACCACGCTCTTATCGATGCCTGCGTTTAAAAGGTTACAGGCGAATGAATGCCGCATGCTCTTATTTAACGGGACATAGCGGCATCCAGCGGCCTTGAGAGCCCTTTCCCATACACCATCCGTTGATTTTCTTGTGTATGGTTTCTTTGTCCTTGGATTTAAAAAGACGAACTCCGATTGAGCAACCGGAACCGACTCCAAAACCGATCGGACAAAGTCGGTCATTGGCCATGGAACGACGCGCTTTCCCTTAACCGGCTTAAGCTCCTCCCCCAGCCCGAATGTTACAGCGAATTCAATATAATTCTTGTCCCAATAGATATCCTGTTTCCGGAATGCTCGAGCCTCGCTTGATCTGCATCCGGTTCCCATGTGGAAAAGAAATATATATCGATCATCCGGAGGGATCTTGTCGATAACGCGCCATTGGTCCTCCTGGGTGAGCCAATCGACCGGGGGTGGGATAACCTCATCGTCGCCGGAAAGGACCGGCCATTCCGGCATATGCGTGAAATAACCCTCTCGACAAGCCTCCTTCATCATGGCATGGAGCGCCCCCATGGTGTTGTACTTACCTTTAGGCGCTCGTTTGATCCCGTTTTGAAGCGCCTTAAGATCCTTGTATCCTATCTGTGGAAGGTATCTATCACCGAGGACCGGAATGATATGATTCTTGAAACTGTTGCGGTAATCGTGGATTGTTCCGGCCGACGCCCTATGCTCGCCGATCCAGCTTTCAAAGTAGTCCTTGAGAAATATGGCCTTTGTTTTCTTGAAGTTCTCCGGCCGAAAGGTGCCCCGGTGGATGTCGGTTTGGATATCGCCGAGAAGGATTTCGGCGACCTCTCTGGTTTTGCATGGTACCAAGCCATGTCGAGTGGGAAGGTGATATAGCCGGTCTCGCTTCCCGTTCAAGTGAAGATCGACATAAAAACGCTTTGCTCGTCCGTCCCAGCGGCTCTTGCCAATGTTGGTCATCAGTATCACCCCCGATATAGCGATACTGTTAACATTTGAACAGCTTGGTGTCAATTAAAAATACCTTATATATCAATAGGTTGTCCCGTTTGGGACATTCCCGGATACAGACGCCTGGTATCCGCCGGAACCATTTTGGGGAACATGGGAAACAGCGGTTGAAATCGAGCTTCCGTTACAATGAATACTCCATCTTATTCATTATCTCCAGAAGCCGTTTTTCAAGTGCCTGTGCGGCTTCGTCTGAGAGATTCAGAATCCTGTCAAGGAGTTCCTTGCCCAGTTTACGATTGAACAAATCTAATGCAGCCTTGAAAAATTCAAACTCATCATCGGGTTGATAATTCGGATCAAATAACAGTTCTTCGTATTGCTCTATGGTTTCAAATCTCATAGCCATGGTTTTCCTCCTTTAAAAACAAAAAGGGCGCGGTAGTCCTAAGGCTCGTAAACAAGCCTTTCCGGTCCTTGCGGATACCGGCTACCACGCCCAGATTATTCAAATGTGTACCAATAAAAATAGCCATTGCGGAGGCTCACCCGGTTTACGATTTTAGGATGAATTAATCATATCAAACCCACCCACGATGTCAAGAAATTTGTGCATTGGCCGCCCTATGCCGTATAGCGTTTGCATAGGTCCTTGTTATTGATTTTCATGCACAGTTTTCATACCATTAAGCTAGGCTTGCCGCGAAAAGTTTCGGGCGTGAGAGCGGGGGCATCCCCCTTAGGGGGTGCATCTGGAGTTGCGGCAAGCCCATCATCTTTAAGCTCCGATACAGCCTTCCGCAGATAGGAAAGAAGGGTATGGCCAGAGATGAAAAAGGATTCCCTCTCAATACCACGCTCAAAAACCGCGACGAGATCTCCGCCTTTTGCCGGCGAGACTGGAGAGTTATCCGGAGGCTCATCGCGGAGGAGGGCTTCCCAGCCACCAAAGACGGCAAGCTTTGGGTAAGCGATATGATCTTAATACAGAACTGGCAGAGGAGCCGCATAGAAAAGGCTTGCCAACAATAACAAATAAAGAGCAGTATTATCCGGTTAGATTCCGAATCGTTTCCAAGTGAATGTTTAGAGGTTTCTTGGTGCACTATCATACAGAATGTGAGCATTTTGATTGAAAAATCCGGTCGATGTCGGTAAAATGCTCGCCTGAATTCTCCGGATGTGAAATGTTTAATTAGATGACCTCAGACATTATTTTGTGGCTCGTGAGCTGGATGAAGGAGCCGGCATTAAGCCGTAGGCTGAAATAGTCGGCTCCAATATTCAATTGAAGACCATATCTGAAGTAACAAATCTGAATACAAAAATAGTTATTGGATTACTTAAACACGTCCCGGTTTTTATTGCTCCTGATCCGTAGCGTTCGCTGACATAGGCAAAAGGAAACAAAAACATGAAAAAAACAAGTACTGCAATTATCGGCGCATGCGGTGAACACTATGTCGCAGCATACCTCTCCGGTCATAATCTCATAGTTGCGATGCCTCGTGCTGGAATACCAGGCTTTGACTTGATAGTTTCAAATGAAAAGGGCGGACATTCCATTCGCGTACAGGTAAAAACTGGCACTCAAGCCACTAGAAAAACGAAGGATGAGGGCAATATCTACTTGTGGTCTACGTCATACGCTGCAATAGAGCGCGATGACAAGTATTTGTGGTACGCATATGTCTGGCTAAATGATTGGCCAAACGGAAACAATCTTCCTGAAGTATTCTTTATCCCTTCCAATGTCGTCGTAGAGGTCATGAAGGAATGCAAAGAGAATAATGAATCATGGCCGTATTTCTGGATGAAGAAGGATGATGCTGAAAAGTACAAAGGATACTCGGGTTTTCAGTCGCTCAATAGTGCCTTAGTTTCTGCGGCAGAATAAAGTCCGACCGGCGAACAAAACAATCCTGCGGACGTCTTACACGCCGTTAATTGTTTGGAAATATACCATTTTTCGGTTAGGCTTCCTACCTGCCAAAGCAGGGTGTATCACGGGCCTTCTATAAGTCCGCTGCCCACATTTACAACCGGTTCAGGTCGGTTGTTATCCGCCTACCCGATTGGGATTTAAAATTTTCAAAGAGCTAATCAGTTCGCCGCGATCGCTCGAAGGCCTCTTGGCGCTGTGCCTCTCGATATTTATGATACAGCTCGGGTCGAAAGACAGCCCATAACAATAAAAAAAATTCTGTAAACTCTGTTTCATTTATGATGCCGTCCCTGGCGTTCCGATGCTCGCAGCGATCGCACTCCCAACTAGGAGCATTTTGTTTGGCCGCTTTGTCAAGACAATGGCTGTAATTAGGGCAGAATATATTTCGTGTTACGACCGCCATCGGTACCATCACTCAGTTCTCGAGTTGTGATTAGTTATCCCCGGCATTTGGATCCGGATTGATAAGACTTTCCCAGTCTTTTTCAAGCCAGTCCACCATCTCCTTTAAAACAGCTATCGCGTCTTCTTTCGTAACTCCATGCATTATCCGAATTTGGACAGGCGAATTCAGCCCATCGATGTCATAAGCGATTTGTGAGGTAAGCAGTGGGCAGTTATCGTCCGCCAGTGAGACACCCATTTGCAAATACTGAAAAACCTTATCTGCGCAGCTCGTATAATATTCCAAGATCTCGATCCGGTCCGGTGGATCATACGACTGCCAGTCGGATTCGCTCATCCGTTCGTTGCAGAAAGCATCAAATTCATCTTGCAGCCTAGGACTATCAGCGGTCTCTCGAATCAGATTTGTGATCCCCATGGCAATGCTCTTCAACGACTGCCCACCGTCGATGATTTTAAATCTGCGCTTTTTGGTGTTCTTCTTTCGACGTTTCTCCAATGGTCAGCTCCTTCGGTTCAACCGGAATTTTATCGTTTCGGCCGTCCCTCCATTATTTTTTTCTTTAAATCCTGGAGCTGTTCGATCTTCTCGATCATCTCTTTCTTTGTGATCTCGTTCCGCTTGTACTTCGTTTTAATCCGGCCCTTTTCCATGCCGAATGCCTTGCTAATTTGGTTCCGCTTCGACTTCTCAAACTGCCATAGCTTCTTTTCATTGGCCGGAGATAGCTTGATCCCGAAAAACGCGGACATTATGGCCGTCTGAAACTCGACCGGCCGGTCCGCCCAATCCCGGACGTCCTTTCCCATAAAGGAATTTTGAAAGCCGGTTTTCATCTTGTTGAATCCGTGTCCTCCTGGAGCCATAGGCGGAGCGGCTTCTTTCCATACATAATCCGCGTAAGTCTTTGCTATGTCCGCGGAGGCTTTTAAGAGATCCGTTTTAAGCTCGGCCGTCATTACGTCGGATATCAGATCTCGGCCAGTGAATGGATCTCTATTCGTTACGACCGCGGCCAGCGTTTGAAAGACAGGGCTCGACGGCATGATATCCCGGAGCGGTAGCGGCGTTTGACCCCATTTTTCCGCGACGTTTCCATATGGCAAAATATAGGATAGATCCCAATAGAGATTATTTCCCCACTTGTCCTTGGTCGGCCATAACACATGGGCGGATGGACCGATAAGTGGAGGCGTCTTTCCTTTTTGCCAATCGGGTAAAAGATCCCTTTGATCCTCCAGCTCGTCTTTGCTCATCCCCAATGACCGGCGGGAATATTCCTCCATGCCGTACATCGCGGCCATAAGGGAGGCAACCTTGACCGGCTTCCGGATCGCCATCTCCGCGAATAAAGGCAAAGCCTTAAAAGTGAATGTGAAAAAGGGGCTAACCCAGCGTTTCATGTGCTTGACCCAGGGTGGAATTGAACTGTAATCAAACAAA
>CAYSUA010000320.1:0-7207 GCA_964433795.1 uncultured Desulfobacteraceae bacterium
CAGCCGGAAACCCGCGGAGAACGCCGCTCGGCGGGAAAAGGGCCATTTATGGATGGACACTAATATGCTTTCTCATATATTGCCACAGCATCCTCTGCGGTCATGGCGCGCGGGTTGTTTCCCATCAAGCGGGTAACCGCCATGGCAGCCTCTGCCATTTCCGGAATGGCATCTTTGGGTATTCCCAATTCCGTGAGAGACTGAGGAATCGCCAGGTCCTCATATAATGCCTTAACAGCCTTTGCTGCATGTTTGGCCTGTTCCAAAAGCATCATATGGTCGACTATTTCTCCCATCAAGTACGCGACCTCGGCAAATTTCTCGATGCTTCCCATGGCATTAAATTCCATCACATAAGGTAGCAACAGTCCGTTTGCCACACCGTGACGTATGCTGTACTGGCCTCCCAGGGGATATGCCAGTGCATGAACTGCCGTTGTGCCCGCTAAGGTGATGGTCATACCGGCATAAAGGCTTGCGATGGCCATATCGTATCTGGCTTCCGTATTATTGCCGTCTGCTACCGCGGTTCTCAAGCTCCGGCCGATCCGGATGATGGCATCCTCTGCAAGGAGGTCGGAAAAAACGCTTGCTTTATTTGAGGTGTAGCATTCAATGGCATGGGTCAGGGCATCGATACCGCTCCAGGAAGTGACTTCCTGCGGCATGGTCATGGTCAATTCCGGATCCAGGATAACCAGGTCGGCAAATATGTGTGGGCTGACAATGGCCTTTTTCAGCTTTGCCTCGGTGTCGGCAAGAATGGAGTTCGGTGTTGCTTCGGCACCGGTTCCCGAAGTGGTCGGAATAAGTACCGACGGTACGCCCGGGTTTTTGACCAGACCGATGCCGAGATAATCATGGATAGATCCCGGATTGGTGCACATCACTGCCGCAGCTGAAGCGATATCCATTGGGCTTCCGCCGCCCAATCCGACAATCAGATCATAGTTTCCGGCCTTGGCCATTTCGGTGCAAGCATCCGCACAGGCGATATCCGGATCGGAAATCACTTGATCGAAAGTGTCGACTTCAATCCCCGCATCTTGAAGCGGTTCGCGAACCTTTTGATCGAGTCCGAATTCCAAGATTCCTTTATCGGTTACCAGAAGTGCTCTTTTGGCATTAAAACCCTTGACCTCTTCTTTCAACTGATCGATCGCCCCCATTCCGGCAAGAATGTGGCTGGGTGATCTGAAACTGATAATCTTGGTATCCACCATCACGCCTCCTTTCCTATTGAAAAAACATTTGAAGTCTAAAAAATGGATAATGCAAATTTGATATTTATTGCCAATTAACATATAAATGAGTCAATTGAAACTAACCTTGAAACACTTACCCAACATTTATCAGATATCTATGGAAGGGATTAATTAGCACGAATGGAGGAAAATGATGGAATTTAAAGAATTGGTTCAAGCCCGTCGAAGTGTACGCTCTTTTGATGCAACGGAAGTAACCGATGAACAGATCGCAGCCATTATCGATGCCGGTCTATGGGCACCCAGCCCGCTCAACCTGCAACCCTGGAAATTCATCGTTGTTTCGGATCCGGAGATGAAAAAGCAGATCAAAGAAATCGCTGAGGCTGCAAAACAGGAAGTGATGGATAACGAAGGGCCCGGATGGGTCGCCAAATACGCTATGGATTGGCTGCTGGACGCACCGGTATTCATCATTGTCGTGGCCGATCCGAAAAAAAGCGGTTTAGGAAGTTTCTTCGGACAGGGAAACGGCGCTATTCAAGCTGCCTCAGCCTGTGTTCAAAATATGATGCTGGCTGCAGCAGATATGGGATTGGGATCTATCTGGTTCACCTTCTTCAGGCCGGAAAAATTAAAGGAATTATTGAATGTGCCTGAAAACCTGGACATTGCAGCGGTCTTACCCGTCGGAACGCCCAAAGACCCGGCAAAAGCACCGCCACGAAAGGAACCAACGGTATACGCACAGCAATATGGCTAATCTTGTCAACCATAGAGGA
The DNA here is from genome assembly GCA_964433795.1 of uncultured Desulfobacteraceae bacterium. Classification (GTDB taxonomy): domain Bacteria; phylum Desulfobacterota; class Desulfobacteria; order Desulfobacterales; family SURF-15; genus DUZK01. The sequence continues at coordinate 1,988 of CAYSUA010000320.1, forward strand.
GAATCTGCCGCCCTCCTTCAGGGTCACCGTTTAAGGTAATTCTTCGATCCATGGGCCGCCGTCAAGCCACCGTTTATGCAATTTTTTTAATTGGCCGCTGCCCTGGAGCGTGTTCATAAAATTGTTCACCCAGTTAATCAACAGCGTATCTTCGGTCATGGCGATGCCCAAAGGTTCGAAGGTGAGGGGCGACTTCCCTGCAACCAATCCCTTATCTTGGTATCGATAGGCCGTCAGGGCACAAAAAGGGAAATCGGCTACGAGGACATCAATTTTACTATTGAAAAGAAGTTTAATGGCCTCATCATAGGAATTGGTAGTGATTAATTTTGCCTTGGGCATTAATGTCTCGGCAAATTTCTGGCTGGTTGAATTTTTCAAAGCTGCAACGGTAACTTCCGGTGTGTCCAATCCCGTTGCCTCTCGCAAGGCCGCATATTTCTCTGCCACCGCCAAGATTCCCTTTCCGGAAACATAATACGGACCCACAAACGCCACTTTTTTATTGCGCCCCGGTGTCATGGTCATGCCCGATAGGATCATGTCTACCCGGCCGCCTTCAAGGGCCGGAAGAAGCTTGGGAAACGGCATCTTAACAAATTTCACCTTAACCCCCAAGCCAGCGGCCATCAACCTGGATATATCGGCATCCAAGCCGATGATATCGCCTTTTTTAGTGGTGGCGATCATTGGCGGTTGTTTGCCGGTTGTGCCGACCAACAACTCCCCTTTCTTCAGGATACGATCCATGGCGGGGCCCGCTAAAGAAACCGTGGCAAACATCAGCGACAACACAGACAATAAAGCAGCGACGATGATAGTTTTTCTCATTGAACTTCTCCTGTTTTAATTCATTTTAAGGAAGCTACCTGAAAGGGATTCTGCCAGCACACTAAACTCCACAAGATTCCTTCTGTCAATAGTCATATTACTGAGTGTATTAAATTGTTTCCACAGGCTAAAAGCGAATTAACCACATACAACAGGCTTCGCTAAAGCTACGACCCGACAGGCAAAGGGCACAGAGAAAGTTTATTTTGCAGCACCAAATCACGGTAACTCGACGGTTTTACCGGTCTTTATGGATTCATCGGCCGCCAGTACGATTCTCAGACTGTTCATGGCAACGTTCATGTGATCGGTGAGATCGAGGTCTTCCCTTATCGCTCTTAATAAATATTGCTGCTCTCGCCTGCACAGCTCTTTATGATCCGGCTCATCATGCAAGTCGATAATTTCATCTTTACGGACAAACATGTTGTTTTCGTCCAATTCACTATGATGGATCCTTAGAGATTCCGTCCCGGACTCAGCACCTGCCTTGTGAACTGCAAAGCTTACACTCCCTTTAGGACCGAAGACTTCCTTTAGGGAAAAGCCCGCCTTGCTCACCATGGGGCCCCAACCCGCCTCATACCCGCCCACTGACCCGTCATCGAAGACGACTTGCAGCTGTCCGTAATTATACATGCCTTCTTTGATCTCATCGGACAATCTTGCACCGATGCCTGAAACCCGGATCGGATTCGCACCGGTCATCTGGCACATAATATCCACATAATGGACTCCTGAATCGACGATCGGAGATGTAGAGATCATTAAATTTTTATGCCTTTCCCACATCCGACCGCTGCTCTGCCGGTTCAGGTTCATTCGTATGACCAGAGGTTTTCCCAAAGTTCCGGCCACATCAATAAATTTCACCCAGGACGGGTGGTGCCGCAAAATGTAACCGACCACCAGTTTTCTCTTGGCGTCGTTTGAGGCTTTGATGACTCGGCGACATCCCTCGATGGTGGGTGCGACGGGTTTTTCCAAAAAAACGTGGCTTCCGGCTGCAAATGCTCGAAGGGCGTATTCTTCATGGGTATCCGGATAGGTATTGATGCTCACAACGTCTGGCTGAATGGTCTTAAGCGCATGTTTGAAGTCGCTGAACAACGGATAGTTATTGCCAAGCATTCTGTTTAATGTCTCTCGGCTGTGGGTGCCCCGTGATACCAAACCGATAATTTCAAAGTCGTCAATTTCATGATAGGCAGCAGCATGGGATGAACCCATATGTCCGCAACCGACGACCAATACGCTTAAGGGCTTACGCAATGCAACACTCCTTACGCTTTCCGATCAAAACGGATCACCTGCAGAAAAATACCACAGGATTTTATTCATAGCATAAACCGTCATATAATTCCCGTGACAACAAACAACTCGATCATTTTGCTCCTCTTTGCTGTTTCTATTCTTTTCGGCTTCGGTTCAACCGATTCTCTGGATGTGTGGATCAATTTTCTTGATGAAGAGGGAAAGATTCTGAATAGAAGGATCCTCTCAATTATTAAAATTTAAATCATTAAAATTTATCTCATTTATAGCTTGACTATTAATGTTTCAATATCATAAACATTAACAATTACACTGCGATTTTGTCAACACAGCCGCAGCGCTTAATAAAGCGCCTCAACTCATCGAATGCAACAGGAGAATGAAATGGATGTTAAGGATAGGGTTCAATGGGTGTATTCGTCTAAAAGCAATCAGGAATTAGCGGAACGCTACGACCAGTGGGCAAAGGATTATGACCGGGATCTTGAAAACGACTTCGGTTATACATGTCCCAAATATGCCGTCGAATACTTCACAAAACACGTCGCCCTGGACGCCGAAATTCTGGATGCCGGCGCCGGAACCGGACTGGTAGGCGAATTGTTATTTGCAAAAGGCTATCGGGAATTGGTGGCTATGGATCTGTCTAAGGGAATGTTGGAGCAGGCTCGTAAAAAAAACGTATACAAAGAATTCCACCAGATGGTTATGGGGGAACCACTGGACTTTCAAACCGATTGGTTTGATGCCGTGATCAGCGTAGGGGCTCTCACCGAGGGCCACGCACCGGCAGATTCTTTGGATGAGCTGGTACGGGTCACGAAACCCGGCGGGCACGTCGTATACTCGCTGCGAACCGATCTATATGAAACGGCTGGTTTCAAAGAAAAAAACGATGGCTTAGTGCAATCGGGCAAATGGACCCTCGTTGAAAGGGGCGACGATATTCAGGGAATGCCGAAGGGAGAGCCGGATATATATCTTCAGGCTTGGATATTTGAGGTGTCGGGGAGCATATAAGAATCAACATCCACTTCTCCGTGGATCCCTTTCTTAGGGATTATAGTGAATCCCACAATTCCGTTCTGAATGAAGGGTCCAAAGCCATTGCGCTCACCGGTTTGTACATTTTGAGCGTTCTACGGCGCGCTTCGCTGAAATTAAAAGTTAAAGATAATTGTTTTTGCCCCTGATAGGGAGGGGGCTCCTTAAGATAACGAAAGAAGCCGCTGCGACCAGAAGGATGATCGAAAAAGTTATGAGAACCATGTTATAGCTTCCGGTGGTGTCGTATATCCAACCCGCATAAATCGGAGATATAAAGGTGGCTGTCCCATAGCATATTCCCATAATGCCCCGTACCGTTGCATAAGCCTTGCGCCCAAAAAAGTCCCCGATCAGCGCCCAGTTGAGGGGGGCATTGCCCATGGTGATCGCCAGTGAAATCGGCAATAAATAGACAAAGGGTCCGGCTTGACTAAACGAGAGCCCCGTCATTACCATAACGGTGGGAAGGATGCACAAGCTGCACACCAAGGATTTATTCCAACGATCGCCGATCCATCCCAGCAGGAGCATACTAACAATGTTGCTGAACGCATACAGACTCACCAGATAAGCGCTGTTTGCCTCGCTGACCCCCTTCCAAACCAAAATAGGAGCGATGTGGGTATTCAAGGCAACCGTCACCAACAAGCGCAACGAAATTGCCCCCATGAGAATCCAGAACACCCTGGTCCTCATCGCCTCCTTGACCGTAAAATCGGGCTCTCCGGTATTCGGATATATAGAATCGGATGCTTCAGATTCGATTTTAGGGGACGGGTCCCCATCCGGGTGAAGTCCCATTGTTTCCGGAGACTCACGCATAGGTATTGCTGCCGGCAAGGACACAAGCAAAATAATAACCCCGGCTGCAACAGCGCCGGTTCGCCACCCATAGGTCAGTATGAGATAAGAGAGCAAGGGGGCCATTATCATACCGCCGATACCCCCAGAAGCGGTAATGGCAGCAAATCCCACCCCCCGGCGGCGAATGAACCAGTTGTTTACGGCTGTTGAAATTGGATGATAAAAACCGGCGTTGGAGCCCAGGGAAACGATAAAGACATAGACGAAAAAGAAGGGCCAGAAGCTATGTGTCGTTGAAAGCAGAATGAGACCAATGCCCGCCATGCTCGCTCCGGCAAAAATCATGGTCCGGCAACCAAACCTGCTTATCAGATACCCGACGACAGGGCCTTCAATCCCTCCTTCAAGACGGGCGGCACCGTAGAGGAGGGAAATAGCGGCGCTGCTCACCGCGAGATCTCGCTTTAAAGGTAGAAAGAAAATGGTAAAACTCTGGTATAGGATTCCTATCCCAAAGACATTGATCAGGGATCCGAGAATGACAATCCACCAGCCGTAATACATCCTTTTCATAATAATCAGATATTATTTCGTTTTGTCAGTAGTGTTTTCGGCATCTGATTTTTTCTATTGCCGCTTTGTTAAGACTTTTCATGCAACATTGTCAAATCTATCTCTTATTAAAAATGGTCTTTTGAAACCATCAGAAACAGCTATGGTTTCCGTAAACCATTTGTCTCACGATGGATTCAAGGCACTCAGAAATACAATTTGATAGATAACCCAGCAGGGTCGGACTGAGCGATTTGGCCTGCTTAGGGCCTTCATTGTTCTTGGCCGGATAAAGAAAGTTCTTCGCGCAGTTCTTTTTGATCGAAGAAAAGAAGGTGTGTATGACTATGTGACGGACTGAATATCGCCTATTCTTTATAGGCAATACTTAGGCTATAATTCATTACTCAAAATTTGTTCGATACGATTGGTTATCAGATGGTTACGAAAGGATGTTTCACCAAATCGTTAAATAAGATACGTCAAATAAATCTGTAACGGGCTCAATATTTTTGATATAGCTTCTACGTAATTTTGGTGACAATCAGGGTTATATCATCAGCTTTTTCCAACGGATGGCAGAAACTGTTAACCTGTTTGATGACCGCTTGTGTAATGTCTTTTGCCGGCTGGTCGGCATTCTCACGAATAATAGCTTTGTACCTATTCACAGGGTTAATGTAACGTTATAACCATGTGAAATTACACACA
>CAYSUA010000321.1:0-2592 GCA_964433795.1 uncultured Desulfobacteraceae bacterium
AGGCCATTTCATGAAGATCGTCCTTGATGCCAATGTTATCATCGCTGCCTTTGCCTCTCGCGGACTTTGTGAATCTATTATGGAGGTTTGTCTCAGTGAGCATGAGATTGTGCTTTGTGACGAATTGTTAGAAGAAGTTCTGAGAAATCTCCGTCTGAAAATCAAACTTTCTGCTAAAATAGTTGATGATATTGGCGATCTCCTGCTGGAGCAGGCAAGTATGATCAATCCAGTCCCTCTTGCCCCGGATATTTGTCGTGATCCCGACGATGTTAAAATCCTCGGTTTAGCAGTCGCCGCAGATGCTAATTATATCGTTACCGGTGATAAAGACTTACTCGTTCTGAAAGAGTTTCAGGGTATTCTGATTTTAAACCCAAGGGGATTCTCTAACCTTCTTCATAGCAAAGAAGAATAAACAGAACATCCAGCCACCGCATAAACGCAGACAGGTTTCGCTGACGCTCAAACCTACTGGTTATGCGCGCTGTTGTTCTTTCTGGAATAGGCTACTCAGAACACAATCACCGCATCCACCGCTTCGTGGGCGGACATGGGTTTTGCGGCAATGGTGCGGGTGATCCCCAGTTTTCGATCAAAAACAAGGGTTTCGATTCCAACGGGACCCGAATCCCTGCCAAACCATTTCTGGAAATCGCAATTTTCTGCCGATTCATTAATGCTCTCTGCAACAGAATACGAGCTCAAATCCGGATTCATCTGATCCAAATGATATCGGATGAATTGGTCCCTGATTCCAGGAATCTGCCATTCTATCTTTTTGAGAACATGCAGGTTCCCTACGATGACCAGCATTTTCACGCCACCATAAGCTGTAAAAGTTTCAGAGATCCGTTTGGCCATCCACTGATCTCTTGTGTGCTTCCCGCGCCATTTTGATTTCGGCAGGTCCAGAGCAACAGGAACCAATCTGTTTTTACGAATCACATCGATTACATGTCGGTATTCCGGGCAGTCGATGCCCTGGAATATCCGGATGTCGGAAAGCCCTGCGCCTATCTTTGTGAAACGGTCAAGGTTTTCCTGTTGATCCGAGGAGATCTCGAGCCCGATGTGTGTGATGCCCGATTCATGCAAGCGAGGAATGAGCTTTGAAATAAATCCGAGGATCCTTGGTTGTTGATGGGTGGTGCCTAAAAAAAGGACGTCGTGTTGTGCTGTTTTGTCCAGCACAAAGGAGATCGGTTCGTGTGTGGGGATAAAAGAGGGGGTTCCAGTGGTTGCAATAAAGCAAACGCCAATCAGAATGAATATGTAAGTTCTTAGTTTCATGGATATGATTCGGGTTGCCTTCTTTTCATTATAATATCGGAAGTTTTCGAATTCGCTTTAATCAGATCGACTTAGACGGGAAAACAGGATTGATGGGGCGTTTATCCGTGATGAAACGAGATACTCGATTCTGGATACTTGATATCCCACTATGCCCTGATATCCGTTGTTAAAAGGTAATCATATTCGAGGCGGTTTAAACAGTATAGAGAAGACGAAGATTTAGAAAAGTGGAGCAATATTGAACACAAAGGCGATTAAAATTCGTTGCTGCAATCGTTATGAGGGGATGCTTAAGGAAGCAATTGAAAGGCCTTTAATCGTGTATCCCCGCAGGGGCGGGATCTCCGCTTCGCTCCGACCAGCATCCAGAATCGAGCAACGAGCAACGAGGCTTACCCTGCCAGGAAACCACCGTCCACCGGCAGTATCACACCGGTGACCATGCTGGCGGCAGGAGATGCCAGAAAAACAATAGCCCCCACAAGTTCCGGTGGTTGTCCCAGGCGACCCATGGGGATTTTTTTGAGTCGCTCGTTCAAGACAGCCCCCATATCTTTCTCAAACGCCTTGGTGAATATTTCGGTCTCAAAATATGATGGGGCTACGGCATTGACTCGAACCCCGCGGTCCGCCCAATCTACGGCCAAAGCTATTGTAATTTGATTGACACCGCCTTTGGAGGCGCTGTAGGCGGGTGTTTTGCCGATACCCGCACTACCTGCAATTGAAGAAAAATTAATGATGGAACCACCGCCCTGCTCAAGCATGTGTCTGCCGGCCGCCTGGCAGCACAGAAATGTACCCTTTAAATTGACGTCTATAATCTTGTCCCAATCCGATTCTTCAAAATTTTCCGCATTACCGCGAACGCTAATCCCGGAGGTGTTTAGGGAAACATGAATTCGACCCGTTCGCTTGATAATTTCTGAAAACAGATTGTCTACACTGCTTTTTTGAGTCACATCCACCACGTATGCATCCGCCTGCCCGCCGCTTTCATTGACCTCCTTTGCTACTTCGTTGGCTCTATTTTCGTCAATGTCGGCAACGGCCAATCGGGCACCGGCGGCGGCAAGGCCGATGGCCGCCACTTTACCCAATCCCCCCACGCCGACAACCACGGCGGTTTGTCCGGAAAGGCTGAACAAGGTATTGGGGATGTAATCGGCCAGGCTGTTGGGTTTGTGAGTCGCCATGTTGATATCCTTTCTTTTTACACCATATGGAATGTGATTTAGTGTGTCAACAGAGACCTCTTTGATTAGCCACCCGCTTCGCTCGACCCACACAGACCAG
>CAYSUA010000321.1:2692-7201 GCA_964433795.1 uncultured Desulfobacteraceae bacterium
AAAAAAGTGTCATCGCTTCGCGAAAATTCAGATTGCTTGCTTGCAATCGATTTGGTGATCGTTTACGTTAATCTATAGTCTTTGCACCGAGTTAGAAAGGATAAAGCTGCTCAATGAACTATTGCAACCAATGCGGCTCCCAGGTTTCCGCCCGCATCCCCGAGGGAGATGATCGACCACGGTTTATATGCGACATGTGTAATACGATTCACTATCAAAACCCGAAAATGGTGGTGGGCTGCATTCCGGAATGGGAAGACAGAATACTGCTTTGCAAAAGGTCAATCGAACCGAAGCGTGGAAAATGGACACTTCCGGCAGGCTACCTGGAAAACGGCGAGACCGTTGTTGATGGTGCAAAACGCGAAACGGCTGAAGAAGCCGGAGCGCGTGTGGAAATGCTCGAACCCTATGCCCTGATGAGCATTGCTTACGTCAGCCAGATCTATCTCATATTCCGTGCGCGCATGGTGAATACCGAGTTCGCTCCCGGAAAAGAGAGTCTAGAAGTGAAGCTTTTTTCCGAAGGAGAGATTCCCTGGGATGATCTGGCATTTATGGTGGTTCGGGAAACACTTCAACGATATTTCAAGGATCGGCCGAACGGCGTCTTTCCCGTCCAGACCGGCACGATTACAAGGCCCAAGCAACCATAGAGGAATTTTATGCGCATCCTGGTTGTTGAAGATGACAAAAAGATCGCCTCTTTTGTAAAAAAGGGCCTGGAAGCAGCCGGCTTTGCCGTGGATCACGCACCCGATGGAGAAGAGGGGCTGCATCTCGCCTTAACGGAATCTTATGATGCAGCGATTATTGACTTAATGCTGCCCAGGCTGGACGGGTTGACATTAATTGAAAACATTCGAAACGACAGGATCAACACGCCGATTATCATATTGAGCGCAAAAGGATCCATCGACGACCGGGTCCGGGGCCTTCAAACCGGAAGCGACGATTACTTAACCAAACCGTTTGCGTTTTCCGAGCTTTTAGCACGGGTTCAGGCGCTTATTAGGCGATCGACAGGAACGTCAGAACCCACAACCCTGTCTTTAGCCGATCTCACCATGGATCTCCTTGCTCGCGAGATTTATCGCAGCGGCAAAAAAATAGAACTGCAGCCCAAAGAGTTTTCTTTGCTCGAATATCTGATGAGAAATGCCGGAAAAGTGGTTTCAAAAACCATGATTATGGAGCATGTTTGGGATTATCATTTCGATCCCCAGACCAATGTGGTGGAAGCGAGGGTTTCCAGGCTTCGGGACAAGATCGACAAGGGGTTTGGAGACAAATTGATTCATACCGTCAGAGGAGTCGGATATGTCCTCAAAGAAGAATCGGATTAGATTTCGACATACCCTCGCCTTCCGACTGACCCTCTGGTATGCGGGGATGTTTGCATTATCATCGGCTATCGTGTTTCTTTTATTCTACTTTCTCATCACGTCGGTTTTACGGCAGCAGATTGACCAGGACCTTACCAAACAAGCCGGTGTGTTTTCATCTCTCTTAAAGACACGGGGGATCAATGCCGTAGTTAGTGTTGCATCGCTGGAAGCTCAGGCGTCCGGCGAGAAGAAGATCTTCTTTCGATTGCTTCATCCGAGCGGAGAAGTATTTTCTTCTTCCAACATGTCCTATTGGAAAGACATCGGCATCGGAAGACAAGCCATTCGAGAGCTGTCTGCGGGAAGTTCAAGCGTATTTGAAACCATTTCCATACCCGAAAGGAAGCACAGGGTTCGCATCCTGTATACGGTAGTCGGGCCGACCCTGCTTCTTCAGCTCGGACAGTCCATGGAGAACATCTCCCGATTCATCGATGCGTTTCAGCGGATATTTATTATTACCATGGCGGTATTGATCGCCCTTGCGGCAGTTGTGGGATGGTTTATGGCCAGACGGGCCGTATCCGGAGTTGAATCGGTCACCCGCACAGCCCTTCAAATTACCGACGGGGAACTGGAGCAACGGGTTCCGGTAAAGCCAAGGGGAGACGAGATCGATCAGCTGGCGAACACCTTCAATTCCATGCTGGACCGGATAGAATCCCTGGTAACAAACATTAAAGAGATGAGCGACAACATTGCTCACGACCTGAAGAGTCCGATTACCCGAATCCGAGGTGTTGCCGAAGTCACATTGACAACGGGTAAAGATATTCAAGAGTACAAGAACATGGGAGCGAGTATCATCGAAGAATGCGACAGGCTTCTGGACATGATCAATACCATGTTAATGATTTCAAAGACCGAAGCCGGAGTCGACAACCTGAGCCTCGAACCGGTCGATATGGACAAAGTGATTCAGGATGCCGGCGAGCTGTTTCAACCCATGGCCGAGGACAAACAAGTCAATCTGGTTTGCAATACCCCTGAAGAAATCAACATAACAGGGGATATGCGACTCATCCAGCGCATGATCGCAAACTTCATAGACAATGCCATAAAATATACCGAACCTTCCGGAACCGTTGTGGTTTCATTGAAATCAATTCTCCATCAGCAAGTGGAAATTACGGTAATGGATACGGGAATCGGAATCGCTCCCGAGGAGTTGCCCCATATTTTCGACCGATTCTATCGATGCGACCAGAGCCGCTCAAAAACCGGGGTGGGCTTGGGCCTAAGCCTGGCTCGAACCATTGCCAGGGCTCACGGCGGTGATGTGACCGTCACCAGCCGCCCGGGCAAAGGAAGCACGTTCTCTATAACCCTTACAGCCTAATCTTTCCTCAAAACATTACCAAATGGTAATGTGCCGGTCATCTTCCGGTCACCTTCAGATGTTATCTTCTTTTCCGAAAAAACATTAAACCAAAAACAAACAAATCGGAGAGGAGGATTTCAAAATGAGCAAATCAAAAAAAATCGTCGCATTTGCTATGGCTTTTTTATTAACCGGTGTCCTTTTGGGATACACCACAAACAGCGCCATTGCGGTGAAAGACCCGTCACCCATTACCGCAGAAAGACCGAAAACTTTCAGTGGACTGGCGGAACAGGCGCGTCCGGCAGTTGTTAATATCCGGACGGTTAAGACTGTGCAGGGAGGCGGGCGAGTGTTTCGCCATTTTTTCAGAGGCCCCCAAGGCCAGCCAGATCCATTTAGGGACTTTTTCGGACCATTCTCAAACGGTCAGCCGCAAAAGGATTTCAAACAGCGAAGTTTAGGCTCGGGCTTCATCATTGATAGTGACGGGTATATTGTAACCAACAATCACGTTATCGACGGTGCAGATCAGATTACGGTAAAGCTCGCTAATGATAAGGAATATGACGCCAAACTGGTGGGGCGCGATCCAAAGACCGATCTGGCATTGATTAAAATCGACGGCGTTTCCGATTTAAAACCCCTGCCCATGGGAAACTCAGCGAAACTCAAAGTCGGCAGCTGGGTGGTGGCCATCGGAAGCCCCTTTGGATTGGAGCAGACCGTAACCGCTGGCATCGTGAGTGCCAAAGGGAGAATTATCGGCTCCGGACCGTTCGATGACTTTATCCAGACCGATGCATCCATTAATCCGGGAAACAGCGGCGGACCCCTGATCAACATGAACGGCGAGGTGGTCGGTATCAATACCGCCATTGCAGCCAGCGGGCAGGGCATCGGTTTCGCCATACCGATAGATATGGCAAAAGGTATCATCGATCAATTAGAATCCAGCGGAAAAGTTGTCAGAGCCTGGTTGGGCATAGGAATTCAAGACCTCACACCGGAACTTGCCGAGTACTACGGTGTAAAAGGGAAAAAGGGCGTTCTGGTCACCCATGTGTACAAAGGGGATCCGGCAGACAAAGCCGGCATTCAACCCAAAGACATTATCATATCCATTGATGGAAAACCGGTGGATTCGGCCAATGACCTCTTTCGAATCGTTGCAAACGCCAGGGTGGGAAAGAAAACGTCCATTACCCTGCTAAAGGACGGGAAAAGCGAGACGGTTTCGGCCAAGCTTTCAAAGCGCATGGATTCGGATCGGTTGGCGCAATCGGAATCCGATGTGGCCGAACCGCTGGGGTTATCGGTGATGGAACTTACACCGGAAATTGCGCACCGATATGGATATGACAAGAACGAAGAGGGCTTGCTGGTTACCGATATTAAACCCGGAAGCAAGGCCGACCGCGCAGGGATTCGAAAAGGGGATTTAATCAAAGAGACAAATCGCACCCCTGTTGATTCCCTGACAACATTCCAAAAAGAAATGGAAAGAGACGCTGATACGGTTCAGTTACTGGTCAAGCGACAGGGCCAAGGGTATCGGGTCTTTACAATCTCGTGATCAAGTGTATCGGCATCAGAAATGCACCGGATGTTTAGATAAACACAATCTGGAGAGATGGAGTATTGGAGTAATGGCAGAAAATACCAAATCCAACACTCCATCACCCCAACCCGGATAAGCCGGTTGGAGCGAAGCGGAGATCCCGATTTATCGGGAAACCAAATTGATTGACTATTGATTATTGAAGATTGAATATTGGTTGAATCGCTCGCGCAGCGCAG
>CAYSUA010000322.1:0-7170 GCA_964433795.1 uncultured Desulfobacteraceae bacterium
GAACCTTTTCTATTTGACTGCTTTCAGCAGTGTCCACCTTGTTGATAATAGCGATGTCGGCCATGATCATGTTGGTTTCACCCGGATAATAGAGCAGTTCATGGCCCGCACGATGAGGGTCGAGCAGAACGATGTGAACGTCCGGAGAATAAAACGGCGTATCGTTGTTTCCGCCGTCCCAGATAATGACATCCGCTTCCGCTTCGGCCGCTTCCAGAATTTTACCGTAGTCGATTCCGGCGTATACCACGATGCCCTGTTCCACCAGCGGTTCGAATTCCTCCCGTTCTTCGATGGTGCATTGGTGTTTTTCGAAATCCGCATATGTGGAGAATCTCTGGATGACCTGTTTTCTCAGATCTCCATAGGGCATGGGATGGCGAACCACCACCACCTGTTTGTCCATTGATTTGAGAATCTCGGCAACCTTTCTGGTGGTCTGGGATTTTCCACATCCGGTTCTCACCGCGCATACAGCCACCACCGGCTTTTTCGGTTTGAGCATGGTATAGGTGGCGCCCATGAGGATAAAGTCAGCTCCTTCGGACATGGCAAGCGAACCTTTGTGCATGACCTCGGTGTGCGGCACATCGCTGTATGAAAACGCTACCAGATCAATCTTGTGTTCCCGGATCAATGAAACGAGATCTTCTTCGGGAAATATGGGGATTCCGTCTGGATATGGATCTCCGGCCAGCTCCGGAGGATATCGTCGCCCGTCAATATCCGGGATTTGCGTGGCCGTAAAAGCGACCACCCGATACCGGGGGTTGTCTTTAAAATAGACGTTGAAATTGTGAAAATCCCTGCCGGCCGCACCCATGATGATAACGTTTTCAATCATTCTGGCTCCTTCCTCTCAGTATCATTCATTATGAATGAGTTTTATCCGCCTAAGGCGTGATTTATCCGCCTTTGGCGCGATTGCACGATGAAGTCGCTGGCATGCATTCAGTTATCGAATTTTGTAATCGCCCCGAAATCTCATGTGAACAGAGTATACAATAAAAACGGAGTGGACTGCAAAGGCATTGCCTATTTTTTCTTTTAAATAATCAATGACATGTCTTAGATGCAGTGTTATTATTTCAGATGAAAATGCCAAAGTCATGATAAGGAATCGGCACCATGAGTGAAGTCATACATAACCGGATGGAGTCGTTAATACCTGAAAAGGCCAGGCTTCTGGATCGGCTCCGGCAGGGCAGTTTTAATGTTCCGGAATTCATTTACGTTCCGGCCCGCGATTTTGAAACAGATAACTTTGAAGCGCTGGAACATTTTCTGCGGGATCACCAAGAAAGCTACAAGGTCATTGTCAGAAGCGGGCATCCCCTTGAGCAGTATTATAAAGGGGGTACATTCGATTCCCTGGAGACTTATGCTGATGTGGGCGGAATCGTATATGCGCGCAAGCGGATTGTCAAATCCGCCTACACGGCCCACCGTCTTTCCCTGCTCCGGCAGCAGCGGTTCAAGGTGGCACCGGATATCGGTTTGGATGAAATGGGTGTCATCGTTATGCCGTTTATTTACGGCTCCAATGTCATGGCCAAACAACTGGGCGATCATTGGGAATTCGGCTACTGCCATTACAGAAATTCAAATGTTCAAAGTGATCCCTACATTACCAATACCCCTCATGATCTCCGGTTATTGGAAATATCGGAAGATATTCAGAAGTTTTTGGGATTTCACTGTGAAATTGAATACATTGTATCGGAAGACGGTGACATCTTTGTGGTCCAGGCCAAGGATATTTCAGAAATCGACACCCTGGAAATGAAGGAAGAAGAGAGAACCATCAAGCTGGACGGTGTACGGAGGATCCGGAAAAGGAGAAATTATCGGGAACGACCCATATTGGTCATGGACAATATGTCGTTCTACTTAAACATCATCAGCATGTGCGAAGATATGGTATGGGGTACGGAGAACCCGAAACCCACCCTGGAAGATATTTTCCGGATGATCGAGGCTTACGAAGCAGAGCTTGAATCCTTTGCCCTACGGCACGAACGGTTCGGTGTGCTCGGCCTCTCTATTCAGGTCCCTGAAGATCTGTTTCAGATTGCCAATCACTATCTGGATGATTTACCCGACCTTCAAAAACAGCTATCCAAAATACTTCACAATAATCTTTATAAGAGAGATTATTTTATTGCCGAGGCAGACACCCTCATCGCAAAGGATAAGATCCGGTTCAATCTGGGGACCCACAACTCCTACGGAATCGATACGGTTCGAAATCCGCTGTGGTCGGTTTACTGGTATGTCAAGCGCCATGATGAGGTGGTGCGTGAGATAAAACGGATCGGATTCAAAACCGGGGACTCCGTCGGCATCGATATCGACACCGACGGAAAACCGACGGTTTACCGGTTATAGCAAAAACTTCTAATCTACTGACACCCACCGATACCAGCAGCCCCAGTTGCTCAAATATATTAGTCGTGGACCAGCGTGCATATATGATTTGTAGACTTTACACATGATTCCTCTTAAAGTAGTGGCTCCCATCGCGGGATCGCATGGATATGAATCGTCTGTCAGGATATTCAGATTAGCCACTTCCCAATTATATAAATCATCGGTCTTGCCCTCCGGAAACCACCAGCCATGGGCTACAGTTATTACTCTTTGATCCAGGCCTTCATTCCAACGAAGCTTCTGCCTGATTCTTCCTTTTGGTGTTTCTATGTATACATGATCATTTTCATTGAGACCCAATTCATTGCCTGTTGCCGGATTCATCTCCACTATCGGCTCCGGCGATAATTTCCGCAAGCTTGGAATGTTCCGGTGGCTGGCATGATAATAGAACGGATTTTTATGATTGGTTAGAACCAGGGGATATTCTTTCGCACTATCCGGAGAGGATAACGGTGTCTGCGAAGGCTCAAGGTAAGTCAGCAGCGGATCGATTCCCATCTCTTTAAGTTGTTCGGAGAACAATTCGACCTTGCCGGTAGGGGTTCCGAACCCCCGGTTTTCATATTTTCTGTAATTTTTGTCTGCTTTGAGAAAGTCCTTTTCCTTTAAATCAGCATAAGTCATTCTCAAAGGTTTCAGGATCATGTCGAATGCCGATGCTTCATCATTCCAGAATGACTCCCCAAAACCCATCTTTCGGGCCAACAGGTTGACAATTTGAATATCCGATTCACAATCCCCAGGCGGTTCCACGACTTTGGGTTGGGCTGCGACAATTTCCGGTCGTGAAAGGAGGTCATCGAATTCAAGATTGGCTGCTACCGGCAATATGATATCTGCCATTTCCGCCGTTGGGGTCATAAACATATCGATAACGACAAGGAAGTCGATTTTATTCAGGGCTTCGAATGTCTTTCCGGCGTTTGTGTATGTCAGCATCGGATTGCTTCCGAAAATCACCGCGGCCTTGATGGGGTTTGGTTTTTCATCCAAGATGGCGCTCATAGCCTCCTGGCTTGGTACCAAATAGGATTTGGCGGCAACTTTGTACCGGCTGCCTATCTGTTGTTTATTCTCTCTTTTGGATCCCTTGACCATTATAAATTCTTTAATGGGTACTTGGGGGACAGCAGCCGGCATGTACTCTCCACCGGACACATCGATGTTGCCAGTTATGGCTCTCAAGATACAAATAGCCCTGCATGTTTGAAAAGCATTACGGGTTTGATCCAGAGCATTGCCCCATTGGATGACCGCGGGTTTTTCGGTGGCATACAAACGGGCTATTTTTTCTATCTCCCCTTTCGGTATCCACGTTTCCTTCGCTACCTTATCGACCGGATATTGAGCGACAAATTCTTTGAGCTCATCAAAGCCTACAGTCCAGGAATTCACAAAATCCCTATCAAATAGCTCTTCGGTGATGATGACGTTCAGAAATCCTAAAGCCAGTAAACCATCGCTTCCGGGTCTGGGCTTAATCCAAGTGTGGGCTTTTGAAACAATGGGTATTCTTCGCGGGTCGATTACGATAATCTTACAGCCGGCATCGTACGCGGAGCGGAACAGTGCAGGGGTGCCAACCCCTCCGTTTTGAAACGAGTTTCTTCCCCAGACAAGGATACATTTGGGAGGATGTGCGTAATCCGGTGTGGTAACGGACCCGTAGGTGTGAATCGCCGCCTGGGTTCTGGGGGCATGACAGATGTTATCGATACTCACCGTGTTCGGTGTTCCAAGTACACTGGCAAGTCGTTGGATAAAAGACCGTTCCCAGCCTCTATAAGCGCCCACACAAAATAAAATGGATTCCGGTCCGAATTGCTTTGAATAGTCAATCAGTTTGTGAGCTACAGTTTCTAATGCTTCGTCTTTTGATATCCTCGTCCAGCACCTATTGCCTTTATCGCCAGTACACCTCAAAGTATGCGTAATTCGATCAAGATGATATATCAACTCCGGAATTGAGCGTCCTTTCGGGCAAATGAAACCCTTTTTAAATTCGCTATCCGGATCCCCTTTGACGCTTTTAATAATTCCATCTTCTAGTGTTACAATAATCCCACACGTCCCACCGCAAAGACGCCTGCAAAGAGTTTTGACTTGTTGAATCATGATTCATTCCTTATTAGCCTTAAGATAACTCATCGAGATTAGTGGGCACTTCATTCTCTATCTCCATGGGATAATTCTCAAAAGAAAAGGTCAAAATGATAATTAATAGAGGGATATCGAAACGTCATCTTAACTCTGACCCTGATTATCCTTATCGACTGGAATTTTCAATCCATTGACCTCTTTACCGGCCATTCGCAACGACGGCCTTCCAAACCGGAAGAGGACGCTCTTCGTAAGGTTGATCCCAGGCGGCGCAATTGGTTAAGTCCACGATTTCAACCGGAAGTTCGATATGATCGGGGACGGATAGCCCCAAGAGGAACCGGATGGCTGCCTCGACGGCGATACACCCCATTTTCATGGCGTCATAGGCCGCCGTTGCCTGCATTTGGCCTGCTTTGATCGCCTTGATCGCATCCGGCATTGCGTTGACACCAACCACGAAGGCACTGCGCTTGGCCTCTGCCAGTGCGTCAAGGACGCCCATTGCCATGAAATCATTCGCAGAGAGAACACCGTCAATTTTTGGGGTCCGTTCCAAAATATCGGCCATCGCTCGCTGTGCGTCCTCGCGTTGATAGTATCCGCTGCGCTGGGCAACCACGCGGACTCTGGGGTGGGCAGCGACTGCCTCAAGAAAACCGTTGGTGCGCGGCAAACTGGTCGAAGAATTCGAGCTGCCTTCGATGACAGCCAAATCTCCGCTCCCCCCCATCAAATCGATCAGATACGCCGCAACGGAAAAGGCGAGGCTGTGATTGTTGGAACTTATGAAGGCCCACGGTTTGGTTCCCTCGGTACTACTCACGAAATTGATGAGCGGAATTCCTGCCTCCTCAATCTTGTGGATAGCCGCGTTCAAGGCTGTCGGGTGGGTCGGAGCCAACAATATGGCATCCGGTCTGCCGCCTAGGGCAGCTTCGATCAACTCCCCTTGTTCCACTACGTCATCCGGTTTTTTTGGAAAAAAGTGTTCGACCACGCAACCCATCCGGCTCGCCACACGACCCATGCCGATTCGCGCCCCTTCATAAGCGGGATTCGTTCCGTTTTTTGTGATGGCGCAAATACGATACGACTTTTTCATAAAAACCTGCCCCGCCGCCTGACATTGCCACTGAATACCAGATTTCGAATCAATGCTTTTTCAACATCGAGATTTTCATAATTTCGATACGAATGTTTGATTCCGGACTAAATTATTCGGTCTGACCGGAATTTTCAATCCATTTTCGCACATGCTGCATGCTATACTTAATATCTCGATAGAGGCTCTCACTCCAGATATCAAATAGATATCGTTAGCTGCAAAGACAAAGGCAGGGCCATTTTTGACCCTGCCTCTATACAATACTTCAAATTAATATTTTACTTTTTTCTGCCGGGCTTTTCTTTCGATCGCGCCGCAGCTGAAACAATCGCATCTTTTTCTTCATCCGAAATTAAACCTGCTTCAAGAAAATCCTCCGCTGCATGCGCGACACAAGAAACGTATTTGCCGTGATTCTTATACTCGCCGTCACTTGGGCATATGTCAGCAATTGAGCATCCCACGGCATTTACAAGTTCGCCTCCTTCAGTGTCAAGGCACTCATCAACATCACCGCAGACACCATCTTCGTCTGCATCGTTTTCAGGATCATTGGGGCAAGCATCACATACATCACCAAATCCATCAGTATCAGCATCTATTTGGTCGGCATTGTCTATAGTCGGACAATTATCAATATCTCCACAGACACCATCCTCATCGGCATCATTATCAGCATCGTAGGGACAGGTATCACACACATCTCCGTACCCATCTTCATCTATATCACCTTGATCGGGATTATATACTTCTATACAATTATCGTCATCATTGAGAACATCGTCATTGTCGATGTCCATTGAATAACCTGATATTTGAACATTATCTATCCTAAACTGAGAGGTATAAGGACTTACCCAACCTCCGATCTGGCTCTTAGCCCTAATCTTAACAAATACTTCCTGCCCCTGCTCTAAGATAAAGTCCGTCGGATCGAAGCTTACAAGAGAAGCACCACCGGTAGGGACTTTTTGGGATACAAAGGAGGTTATTAAAGTTCCTACCTCATCGTAAAATTCCATTATGAAGTCCATTTCCCCATAATAGACATACCAATAATAGTTGTGAGCAACATTATAGGAAATGTGTGTAATCGCAATGGGGCTATTGGGAATAAATCCGAATACAAATCTGTTGTAATCTGTAGGATAAGGAGACACTGAGAGGTGCATAAACCACATGCCGTTTCCCCCTAAATACCACATTGGTTGAACGCTCGCAGCTCCTAGAGCTGCTGCCGGTCCCTGCTCTACACTGAAATCATAAGCTGTGAGAAGAGCATCTTCAATAAAAGATGGTGGTGCTTCTTTATCATATATCTCAGCATTTTCAAAATCATAAGAAAGCAATGGTATTTGGTCCTGTGCTTGAATAGATAATGAGGAGATTAAAATGATACATAACGCAGGTAGAACTAAGTTAAAAATTTTTTTCTTCATCATACCTCCTTTTGAAATTTTGTTTTACTTTAAGTTTGTTGATTTCCGGAATAAATGGACCGGTATTTCCTGATTATTTTGAATAAGTGA
>CAYSUA010000323.1:0-7152 GCA_964433795.1 uncultured Desulfobacteraceae bacterium
AGACCAGCAATGGCCAGATCCACCCGTAAAAGAAGAAAAAAAACCTCGACTGCCGGGAAGTTGCGCATCGCCGATCACTGGAATGCGATCAGCATCATTGCCAGCTCTCAAGCCAATCCGTTGAAAGCTGTGGCTGAGTTTGTGGAAAACAGCATTGATGCTCGGGCCAGGCAGATCGCGATTACAAGAGGAAAGAAGAAGGGCGAATTCTATCTCAAGGTCAGCGACGATGGTGAGGGAATTTTGAGGAATGAACAAGGATTGCCCGATTTTCGGCACGTGGCAACCCACATTTGTGATTCCATCAAGCAACGGTTAAAGGCCGAAGGCGCGGAGGGAATCCAGGGTGAATTCGGTATCGGCCTCCTCAGCTTTTGGACGGTTGGCCGGAACCTGAGTATTGCCTGCTGCGGGGCTGATGGAAACACATACGAAATGACCATGGCCAAGGACTCACCGGATTTTGCGGTTTCAAAGAAACGAGTATTGATTCCCTTCAAGGGAACAGATCTGACGATCTATCCCCTGCTGCCGGGTTTGCGATCCTTGACGGGTGAAAAGATCCAGCGTTATCTCGCGTCCGAGCTGAGAGACCGGATCAAGGAGTCGGGAGTGACGGTGACGGTCGTGGATCGAACAAGCCGTGCAGAGTATGTCGTTGTTCCGCGACAGTTCACCGGGCGGCTGCTCCATGACCTTCAGCCTGCCGGAAATGGGCCGAGTGATATCTACCTGGAGCTGTATCTCAGCGATCCCGGTTCCACCAATCAGGTTGGATTGTATCGACGAGGAACGCGGGTCCTGCCGTCGATCATCGAACTCGATCATTTTCAAAATGAGCCGTGGACCGCGGGATACCTGCAGGGCATTCTCGATGCTCCGTACCTGAATCTCACGCCTGGGACTCGTCAAGGCGTCATTCGTGATGAGCGGTTCGATGCTTTCTGCCGGGCGTTGGAACCGGTTGAAAAAAGGCTGCAGCAGATTATCGAAGAGCAGCGCAAGGCGGAAGAAGAACGATCCAGTCGCCAGATTCTGCGCAAGGTTCAGCGCGCCCTCAAAGAGGCGTTTCTGCGTCTTCCACAAGAAGAATATGACTGGTTCGATATTCATGGTCGAAAAGCTCAAAAGAAGAGAGAACCTCTTTTTCCTGAAGAGTCGGCTATGGGCGCCGGCCGTGACGAGAATAGCCGGGGAGGCGAAGCATCCGAGACAACCCTCGATCCCGATAGTGATGAAAAGGGGCAAAGAGAGTTTTTTGAGTTTGCCGGCCCGCTATTCAGTGCGCTGATCTCCCCGAAGTCGAGTGTGGTCCCGGTTGACAAACAAAAGAAATATCGCGCAGTGTGCCGGGATCGATCAAAACGAATCGTTTTGAAAGACCTAATATATCGCTGGGAAATCACAGACGGAGAAGGTCAACTCCAGAGCAGCGACGGTGATTCGGTTGTTTTTATTGCGCCCTCTGAGCCATGCCTGACCACATTGAGGGTCATCGTGCGTCAGGGAGATACGGAATGCGGGGATGAGGCTTTGATAACCGTCACCGATTCACTTATGGATCAACCAGCTGGGGCCGGGGGCGCGCGCAAAGGGATCCCCGGGTATACGTATCGCCGGGCGCCGGGGGAAATGTGGCGTTCAAGATTCGATGTTGACAAGAACGTGATTGTCATCAACAACGGGCACAGAGACTTTGTGTACGCCGGAAAGCAGAAGAGTCGCAAGCTTCGCTATATTTGTCGACTGTTCTGCAAGGAATTGGTTCGTCACAATTTTCCCGGACTGCAGACTGACGAACTCCTTGAGCGAATGATCGAGCTTTCCCTGTATACTGAAGAACATCTGAAATAACGATTCCATGCTAGTAGATCTTTCTTAACGGTCTGGAGGTTTTAGCCTGCCTTACTGCGTCAATGAAGGTTTTGATTTTATCGAGGTCTTTTATTCCCGGACTCGATTCTACTCCGGAGCTGACGTCTACTGCGTCCGGCATGCTGTCTTGAATGGCTTGTTGCACATTTTCCGGAGAAAGCCCGCCGGCCAAAATGAGGGGATGCTCTTCGCCGAATGGTTTAGCTTGATCCCAGTTCCAGGTCAACGCATTGCCGCCCGGAAGCGGACCGCCGCTGCATTCCACGATGAATCCGGATGTTTCGTATGATTTTACATCTTCCAAAGAGGGAGTTCCGTCTATAAATAAAGCTTTTATGACGATCAGATTTTTTGCTCTGAGGCGCTGAACAAGCTCCGGCGATTCTTTCCCGTGTAATTGAACGGCCCGGAGATTACAGTTTTCCACTTTTTCCATAATCTCCTTATATGTTTTCCCAACAAAAACACCCACCGAAGTTACATGGTCTGGTAGAACATCGGTTATTTCTCGCGCTTTTTTTTCGGTCAGATGCCTCGGGCTTTTTGGGTAGAAAACACACCCGATGGCATCAGCCCCCAGCTCAGCACATTGCAGCGCATGATCCACTTGAGTAATCCCGCAAATCTTGATCTGGGGGGTGAATTTTTCCTGATCGTTAACCATCACTCTAATATTCCATCCTTCCTATTATTTTTATTTCCCAATAAATATTCGAGATGGGCAATGGGATCTTCCGCTCGAACCAGGCTTTCTCCGATAAGAAAATTCCAGATGCCCGCTGTTTTTAACTGCTCGATATCTTCCCGGGTATGGATACCGCTTTCGGCAACGGCTATCTGATGGGGTTCGAAACGCTTCACCAGCTCTATTGCAGTACCGATATCGGTTTTAAACGTGCGTAGATTACGGTTGTTGATACCCACCAGTGTTGATCCGGAATTTTTCGCCTTCTCAAGATCTTCTTCATCGTGAACTTCCACCAACGCATCAAGTTGAAGGTCGGTAGCTAAAGAGAGAAGGTCGCTCAACTGCCGTTCAGGTAGGATTCGGGTTATCAGCAGCACGGCGTCCGCGCCCATTACGGCGGCTTCGTAAATCTGGTATGCGGAGATGATAAAATCTTTGCGGAGAACGGGCAGTTGAACTGCTCCTTTCGCGCTTTGCAAATCTTTAGGAGACCCTTGAAAAAACGATTGATCCGTCAGAACTGAAAGCGCTGCAGCGCCTCCCTTTTCATAGGCCCTGGCATAGGTAACAGGGTCCAGATCTTTTCGGATTAGGCCTTTTGAGGGAGAGGCCCGTTTGATTTCGGAGATAATATTAACACCGGACGGTCCCGGGTTTTTCAATGCCAGATATAATGACCGTCTGTTTTTTTTCTGTTCTGCTTGCTCGCGAAGTTTATTTGCAGGTATTTCTTTTTGAGCAGTAGTAATTTCTTCTCTTTTTCGAACGACTATTTTGTCCAGGATATCCATGATTATCCGTTATCGCGAGTATAATTGATCAGCTCGTTCAATTTTTCCAATGCAGCCCCTTTATCGATGGCATCTTTGGAAATCTCCACCCCATTTTCAAGATCTTTGGCAACATCGGCCGCAACCAGGGCTGCTGCGGAGTTGAGGAGAATTACGTTTCGGCAGGGCCCTTTCGCTCCCTTTAGAATGCTGAGGGTAATTTCAGCATTGACGTCGGGATCTCCTCCTTTCAGATTTTCCTGTTCAGCGGTGTCGTCGAAGAAGTGTTCGGGGTGGATATCATAGGTTCGAATTTGTCCGTCATTGAGCTCGGACACGCGGGTGGCGGCACACACGGATATTTCATCCAGTCCGTCATGTCCGTGGACCACAAACGCCCGTTTTGATCCCAGAAGCTTTAGCGCTTGTGCAAACATCTCCGTCAGTTCCGGTGCATAGACCCCTAAGATCTGGCAATTGGCCGCTGCCGGATTCGTAAGCGGCCCCAGCATATTGAAGATGGATCGAAGCCCGACTTCCTTTCTAGCCCTGCCTGCAAACCGCATGGCACTGTGGTAGAGAGGGGCAAAGAGAAAACCGATACCGATGGTTTGCACGGCTTCTTCAACAATTTCAGGATCCGTATCCAGGTTTACGCCCAAAGCCTCCAATAAATCCGCACTCCCACAGCGGCTGGATATGGATCGGTTTCCATGCTTGGCAACGGTAACACCGCATCCGGCCACGACAAAGGCGGTTGTCGTGGAAATGTTGAAGGTCTGTGCGCCGTCTCCACCCGTCCCGCAGGTATCAACAACGGTAGTTGCAGAGGCCTGGATCCGTCTGGCCTTTCGCCGCATGGCCTTTGCCGCTCCGGCCAGCTCTTCAAAGGTTTCGCCTTTGGTGGCCAAGGCAGCCATGAGCGCTCCGATTTGCGCATCGGTTGCATTTCCGGAAAAAATCTCCATCATGACTTGAGACATCTCCGCTTCGTTCAAATCGACATTCTGCACGACTTTATTCAGGTTATCTCGAAACATCATATTCTCCCTTCTTTCAATTCATCTTCCTTAGTCTAACCATTCTATTTTTAAAACGATCTATATGTCTGTGTGGGTCTGTGGCTAATTTATTTCCATTCCTCTGTGATCTTAAGAAAATTCCTCAGCAGCCGCTTTCCCACCGGTGTCATTATCGATTCCGGATGAAACTGAATCCCTTCCGTGGGGTGCTCTTGGTGCCGAATGCCCATGATTTCACCGTCATCGGCCTCTGAAACGATTGTCAATGAGGACGGAAAATTCTCTCTTGAAACGGCAAGGGAATGATACCGCATGGCCTGAAAAGGACTCTTTATCCCCTTGTAGATTCTTTCTCCGTCAGCCTGTATCTGAGAAGTCTTGCCGTGCATGAGGTGCTTCGCCGAGATGACTTCACCGCCAAAGGCCATCGCTATGGCCTGATGTCCCAGGCATACCCCCAGGATGGGGACTTGTCCAGAGAATTCGTTTAACAGCTCCAGGCTTATTCCCGCTTGTTCAGGCCTCCCCGGACCCGGAGAAATCACGATGCCGGTGGGGTTGATATCACCGATGTCCTGAGCCGATATTTTGTCATTTCGAAAAACTTCCACCGGCATGCCTAACTCCCTGAGATATTGAACCAGGTTGTAAGTAAAAGAATCGTAGTTATCGATCATTGCAATCATGTTTCATTTCCTTTCTGCTGCCGTCTTCCGGTCTTCTGTGAGCTTTTAGCTGTCAGCTTTCTGTACCATCTCCAACGCTTTTTGCAATGCCATGGCCTTGTTTTGCGTTTCGACGCGTTCGTATTCAGGATCGGAGTCGGCCACGATACCTGCTCCGGCCCGAACCGTCAGCAGACCGTTTTGTATACAGGCAGTACGGATGGTAATGGCCAAATCCATATTTCCGTGAAACGATATATAGCCGACAGCTCCTCCATAAGGGCCTCTATAATCGTCTTCCAGATCGGATATGATTTCCATTGCCCTGACCTTGGGCGCTCCGGTTAATGTGCCGGCCGGGAAGGTGGCCCTCAGCAAATCCCATGCATCATATTCCGGCATGAGATCACAATTAATATTCGATACCAAATGCATGACATGAGAGTACCGTTCCACAATCATCAGGTCATTGACCTGAACGGTTCCGGTTTCCGCTACACGGCCCAGGTCGTTTCGTCCAAGGTCCACCAGCATGAGATGCTCAGCCCGTTCCTTTTCGTCTTTGAGAAACTCATCAGCCAGTGCGCGATCTTCCTGTTCTGTTTTACCCCGGTGCCGGGTGCCGGCAATGGGGCGCAGGGTAGCGATCCCGTTTTCCAAACGCACCATGGTTTCCGGTGAAGATCCCACCAGAGCGGTTCCGTCCAAATGGAGAAAGAAAAGATAAGGAGAGGGATTAATGTATCTCTGCGCCCGATACAGAGTCCACAGGTCAGGGATCGAGGGACAGACAAACGGTTGGGATATGACCGTCTGGATGACGTCTCCTGCTTTGATATGAGTTTTTACTTTGCTGACAAGAGACCGGTATCGTTCGTCTTCATAAACCGGTTTGAGTTCGATTGGAGAAACATGATCCTTCGGTTTTATTCCGGGTAGATTCGATTCTATTTTCCGCTTTAGGTCATCGATTCTTCCGACCACAGATTCATAGGTCCGAGCCGGATCAGCTTGATCGTCTAAGAAGGCGATGGAGACGATCATCAGGGTGTGCTTAATGTTATCAAAGATCAGCAGGTCGTCCGGTATCATAAAGTGTGCAATGGGTGCATCGGGAGGAAGTCGATTCGGAATGGCTTCGAAAAATGATACCATTTCGTGTGTCAGATATCCCACCATTCCCCCCCAGAATCTGGGCAGCCCCTTCATGGGTGCCGGCCGAAACTGGTTCATGAACTCCCTTAGGACGGATAACGGATTCCCTTCATGGGGAATCCGGTCTTTGGATTCACCTGTGCGGATTTCCACATACTTTTGAAACACCCGGATATGCCATCGGGCTGATGCGCTCAGAAAACTGTAACGCCCCCACCGTTCTCCTCCCTCAACACTTTCGAGTAGAAAAGCCGGTCCATTGCCATTATAAATCTTTTTCAGCAGCGACACCGGGGTCTCCGTGTCTGCCAAAATTTCGGCACATACGGGAATTACGTTATGCTCTTGGCACAGTGATCTGAATTCATCTTCTTCAGGGAATTTTCTGATCAGCATTATGGTCTCTCCTTTTTAATGTAAAAAGGGCCGGGGGAAATCCCACGGCCCTTTTACAAAAAAAAGACCGTGGGGTTTGCCCACGGTCTTTATGTTTTCTGCCTTGTTACGTTATCAGGCGGATCGGGCCCCGTCGGCGCACCTTGAGTGTAAGGTGTGCCACCACCATCCAATAACCTGATATGTAATTCTGTATAGCATCATTTATTTTCCAAATGAAATTTGCAAATACTCTATCGGTTCTACACCAAAAGTCAAGTGTAAATTGAATTCCGTTCAGCGTCAGAGTTCAGCGCCGTCTCTGGCCGCCGAAGCGGCCAGTTTGATCGTATAGGAAACATTTAGTATTTCCCTTTTTCTGGTTATCCAGAAAGCCCAAGTTAAGCCGATTCGGCGGTGAAGGCAACCCAATTCGCAGACGTATGAAACTCGCACATAAGGGGGCGTAACACCGAACAGGGCATCGACTTAACCAATGCATCGAGTTACTTAATAAAGAGTTCCGGCTTATAGCAGCGCGCATTCTTGCTGTTCGATGCAACGCCCCCTAATGCGTGGAACCTCAGACAGTCATACATCCG
>CAYSUA010000324.1:0-5011 GCA_964433795.1 uncultured Desulfobacteraceae bacterium
TCAATTCACGGATGAAGAACCGCAGTATATCACCCCCGACATTTATGTGTACAAATTTGAAGATGACTTCGTCATCATGCAGAATGATGACGGCATGCCGAAACTGAGGGTCAATTCTTTGTATAAAAGGGCCATCAACGGGGAGGGTGAGGTATCTGATTCAACCAAAGAGTACATTCAAGAAAAACTCCGATCCGCTACCTGGTTGATTCGGAGCATTCATCAGCGTCAAAAAACGATTTTCAGAGTAATGGAGAGTATTGTTCGATTCCAAAGGGAGTTCTTCGAAAAAGGGATCGCATATCTGAAACCGATGGTCCTCAGGGATGTGGCTCAGGATATCAGCATGCATGAATCCACCATCAGTCGTGTCACCACCAACAAATACGCCTACACCCCCCAGGGGATCTTTGAGTTGAAATACTTTTTTAACAGCTCCATCAGTCGAATCCATGGCGAGGCCATCGCTTCGGCAAGCGTACAGGATAAAATAAGACAAATTATCGAAAGCGAAGATCCAAAAAAACCATACAGCGACAGTAAAATTTCCGAATTGCTGAAAGAGGCAAACATCGATATCGCCCGAAGAACGGTTGCCAAATACCGGGAGATGATGAAAGTGCTGCCGTCCAGCAAACGGAAACAATTTTAGGGAGGTCCAAAAGCATATGCAGACATCGGTAACATTTAAAAACATAGATTCTTCAGATAATCTAAAGGACTATGTGGGAGACAAATTGGATCGGTTTGATAAATATCTGGATAATCCTGCCGAAGCCAGCGTCGTACTTGCAGTTGAGAAGTTCCGTCACACTGCGGAAATCAATATATTCGGGGATAGGCTGAACCTCACAGCCAAAGAAGAAACCAACGATATGTATTCGGCCATCGACATGGCCCTGGACAAACTGGAGAAACAGATCAAGAAAAGCAAAGAGAAGATCAGAGAACGCCGAAGCGGTTCAAAAGCCCGTGCAAGGGAAAAGATCGCAGAAGAAGCGGAAATTCTGGAAGACGAAACCGGCAGACAAATCCGGGTGCAAAATATCGATTACAAACCCATGGACATTGAAGAAGCAACCATGCAGATGGATCTGTTATCAGATAACTTCCTTGTATTTACAAATGCCAGAACCGATAAAGTGAATGTGCTTTATCGTCGAAAAGACGGGCATTACGGACTCATCCAACCGAGCAATTAATTTTGGTGATAAAAGAATGAAAATATTAGATATTTTAGATGAAAGGGCAATTCTGGTCGACCTGAAATCAGCCGACAAGAAAGGGGTCTTAGACGAACTGGTTGATCCCATTGCAAGCATTGCCGGATTAGACCACGATGAACTCGTCGGCGTTTTAATGGATAGAGAACGCCTGGGCAGTACCGGTATCGGTGGGGGTATAGGAATACCACACGGAAAGGTGAAAGAACTGGAATCTCTGGCTCTCGGTTTTGGACTCAGCCGCAAAGGGGTGGATTTCGAATCCATGGATAACCGCCCCACTCATATATTCTTTCTTCTGATCACCCCGGAAAATTCAACGGGCCTTCATCTTAAATTGTTGGCCAGGATATCAAAGATATTGAAAAATGACCCTTTCAAAGAAAAGCTCATGAATGCAAAAGACCGTGAAGAGATTATTCATATTATTCAAGAGGAGGATGATGAGTTTTAGGTAAGGTCGAGCATCAACGCAAAAATTTCTTCCCTGTTTCCATGAACAAATCCATCGGAGGGTGGTTTTTCTGACTGCCCTCCGTTATCTTTATGAAGACCGGATCGGAAATGAAAGACATCAGTATCATTATCATAACCGGACTATCAGGTTCCGGAAAAAGCACGGCATTGGCAGCTTTTGAAGATGCGGGATTCTACTGTGTTGATAATCTTCCGGTGGATTTACTGCCCAAATTCCTGGAACTGCCCATGCAAAGTGCACCGGATATCACCGGACTGGCTTTTGTCATGGATTTAAGGGAAAAGGGATTTTTGAACAAATATCCGAGCATATTTCAATCCCTAAGAGAGAAAGGGTATGATTTCAGAATTCTGTTTCTTGAATCGGATGAAGAAAAACTTCTTCAACGATACAGCCAGACCCGACGATATCATCCCCTGGCGCAAGAAAAAGGCCTTATCGAGGGAATTCGGGCTGAAAAAGAGCAACTGAAAGAATTAAGGGTTGCTGCTGAAGATATCATCAATACTTCCGACTATACGGTCCACCAGCTTAAATCCTTGATCTTTGATATGGCGCAAAAAAGCATCCACCGGCAGCAGATGCGAATTCGGATATTATCATTCGGGTTCAAATTCGGCGCCCCACCTGAAGCGGATCAAATCATGGATGTCCGGTTCTTGGCCAATCCCTATTTTGTTCCGGAATTAAAGCCCTTGGACGGCAATACCGAACCGGTTAGGGACTATGTCTTGAAGGATGCTGGAACCAAGAAATTTTTAAAGAAGTACCTAAATTTACTTGACTATTTGATCCCTTTGTATGAAAAGGAAGGCAAGGCCTACCTTACCGTGGCCATCGGATGTACAGGAGGCAGACATCGCTCTGTGGTGATCTCAAATGCCATAGAACATCATATTCAAAAAGCCGGAAAAGGGATCGAGCTCACTCATCGGGATATCAACCAGGGGGAAGACAGCCCAGAGGGTAAAAGTAAGTAGAACAATGATAGGAATCGTTATTGTAACACATCGTCAATTGGGGGAATCGCTGATTGATGCGGCTGAATTTATACTCGGCAGCCGTCCGGATGCAGTGGAACCGGTATCCATCGATCTGAACGAGCGGGCAGATCTATTACGCAAGAAAATTGCCGAAGGTATCAAGGCGGTGGATGACAAAACCGGGGTTCTCATATTAACCGATATGTTCGGAGGAACCCCATCCAATTTAAGTTATTCATTCTTGGAAGAAGGTCGGGTCGAGGTCATTTCCGGGGTCAACCTCCCGATATTGATCAAGGCAGTAGATTCGCGCAAGAAGATGGAGTTGGGTAAACTGGCTGAAGAGTTGGAAATCTACGGCAAAAAGAGCATTTCATTGGCCAGCGGCATTCTGAAGGGCAACAAGCGGGGATAGCGTGTGGGATATTGTCGAATTGACAGCATCCGATATTGACGCTGTTGCAAAGATTGAACGCAGTTGTTTCCCGATCCCATGGAAGACTTCGGCTTTTGTTGCGGAACTATCATTCCGGGATGCGTTCGATTGGGTCGTAAAGGAAACCGGTGAAAACTGCGGAAATTCGATCATTGCCTATATCTGCTCCCGGCTCATTCGCAATGGTATGTATATTTTAAAAATTGCTGTCACCCCGAAAAGACAACGGCAGGGAATTGCAACGTGGCTGCTTAGAAAAAGCTTTTTGCTGGCTTCTGAAAAAGATACACGGGTAGCTTTTCTAGATGTTCGCCCCTCGAATGAACCGGCAATAAAACTCTATAAAAAACTCGGTTTTCAAACCATTGGAATACGACCAAATTATTATATAGAAACCAGGGAAGACGCACTGGTGATGAGAAAAAGTCTAAAGGAGGAAATATGAGCATAAAACTGGGCATCAACGGATTCGGCAGAATTGGGCGGTGTGTTTTCAGAGCGGCAATGAAACATTCGGGGGTCGACGTGGTTGCAATTAATGATCTTACGGACTCCGCCACCATGGCCCATCTGTTAAACTACGATTCTGTACACGGAACCCTTGAAGCGGAAGCCGCAGCCACAGACAAGGGCATTGAACTGGCAGGTAAAACCATATCGATTACTTCTGCAAAAGACCCGGCGGAACTGCCGTGGGGGGATATGGGTGTCGATATCGTTGCTGAGTGTACGGGAATCTTTGTAGATCGGGAGGGTGCGTCAAAACACCTGTCTGCCGGCGCACGAAAGGTTATCATTTCCGCTCCCGCAAAAGATCCGGATATTACCATTGTCATGGGCGTCAATTCCAATCAATACGATCCGCGACAACACCATGTCATCTCAAATGCTTCCTGTACCACCAACTGTCTGGCTCCGGTGGCAAAAGTTCTTTTGGAAAATTTCGGTATACAAAGCGGCCTCATGACAACGGTGCATGCGTACACCGGGGACCAGAGACTCTTGGACTTTCCCCATAAGGATCTTCGAAGAGCAAGGGCCGCCGCTCTATCGATGATTCCAACCACCACAGGTGCTGCAAGGGCTGTGGCACTGGTTCTTCCGGAATTGTCCGGAAAGCTGAACGGATTGGCCATCCGGGTTCCGACCCCCAATGTATCCATCGTGGATTTTGTTGCCACCATCGAAAAATCCGGCGTCACCGTCTCAGATGTGAATGAAGTAATGAAAGCCGCTTCACAAGGAGCGCTTTCCGGTATCCTGGGATATTGCGACAAGCCGCTGGTATCTATAGATTTTAACGGATCCAGCTATTCATCCATCCTAGATGCAGGAACCACGCATGTCATCGACAACATGGTCAAGGTCATGTCCTGGTATGACAACGAGTCCGGATATTCCAACCGAATGGTGGACCTGGCCGCCATGATAGGGGAGCAGCTGTAAACACAAGGAGCGCTATTATGTCCGATCGTAAAGCACTGATCGCTGGAAACTGGAAAATGTATAAAACCTGTGCTGAGGCAGTGGACGAAGCCAAGGCACTCGTTGATCTGGTTCAACCCATGGATGACCGAGAGATGATGATTGCCCCCACCTATACGGCTTTAGCACAGGTCTTCGAGGCTTTAAAGGGAAGCCCTGTCGCTTTAGGGGCTCAAAACCTGTTTTGGGAAAATGAAGGCGCCTACACTGGTGAGATCTCGGCTCCCATGCTGATTTCAGCCGGGTGCAGCCATGTAATCATCGGTCATTCTGAAAGGCGCCAGTATTTTGGAGAAACAGACGATACGGTCAACAAAAAGATCGAAACCGCCATTAACCACAACCTTATATGCGTATTTTGCATCGGTGAATCTGAACAAGAAAGGGATTTAAATCAAACATTTTC
>CAYSUA010000324.1:5021-7152 GCA_964433795.1 uncultured Desulfobacteraceae bacterium
ACAGGTGACAAAAGGGTTAAGTAACCTTTCGTCCAAAGATCTGGAGACGCTGATTATTGCTTACGAGCCGATTTGGGCAATCGGCACTGGAAAAACAGCAACAACGGAACAGGCCCAGGAAGTACATCAGTTTATCCGGTCTTTGATCGATAAGGCGTTTGGAAGTGAGTTGGCTCAATCCATGAGAATCCTCTACGGGGGGAGCGTAAAACCGGATAACGTTGATGAACTCATGGCCATGCCTGATGTGGATGGAGCACTGGTGGGAGGAGCCAGTTTGAAAGCCGACTCATTCAGCAACATCATCAAATACAATAGATAGGATAAACCATAAGAATATGTCGATTTTATTAATAGTTGTACATGTTGTCGTAAGTATTGCACTGATTATGATCGTGCTCCTTCAAACCGGAAAAGGTGCGGATATGGGAGCGGCATTCGGCGGCGGATCGAGCCAAACCCTATTCGGCAGCGGAGGGGCATCCACATTCCTTAGCAAATTAACCACCGCAGCTGCTGTAATATTTATGATAACATCACTGGGGCTGGCTTATATCTCGAGCCATCGGCCGGAAGGGTCCATTATGCCGACGGAACCGGCGCCTGTGGAGGAGAAAGCGCCTGCTCAATCCGATATGGGTGCCGACACGACACCGGCAGTCCCTGAGAATAAAACTCAATAATAACAGTATACGTGCCGAAGTGGTGGAACTTGGTAGACACGCTATCTTGAGGGGGTAGTGGGGAGACCCGTGCCGGTTCAAGTCCGGCCTTCGGCACCAAATGCCTATTTTTTTAAAGCGATTTCATGTACTTACTGGAATCGCTTTTCTTTTAATTGCAATTTCATAGTTCGGTCTTTTCAACTGAATATTACTTTACCGGCAATAAATTCTTCTCCTGCGAAAGTACTGCATACCCGTTTTTCAATTCGTATTCCGGATCGGTCTTGGGCTTCGCTATAAATCAAATTGTTTATCAGTAATTCTCCGGCATCTCCGATTTCTGAAAGTCGCCTGGACCATACCAAGGGCTCGCCTACCGCCAGCAATTGACTGGCCAGATCCTGAAGCAGGACCGATCCCATATCCGCTCCCAGTGACAATCCGATGGGGTGCGACGGCAGCTTTCGAATGGTGCTGCCCCACTCCTGAAACAGTTCTTCTGCAAACTCCAATTCGTTTTTTACAAAATTCAGAAAACAGTCCACAAAATCCAGATTGGAAGTTTCACAAATGGCTTTGCAGAAATAAGCGATAAACCCGTCTTCGGTGAATTTATCGAAAACCCCCAAATACTCGTCAATAAACATCCGCGTTCTTTCAATGAAACGGACCATAAAAGAAGAAAAGGAATTGCCATCGATTGCATAGGTCATGAGATCGTGAAGGCTTTTGATATTGCCGACCACCACGATGGAAGGCCCTGCTGAAGCTTTTTCCAGCAACTCTTCCGGACTCTGCTCACCCCCAAGCAACATGGTTGGCATATGGGCCTGCCATCGAATAACGCCCTCTCTAAAGAGGAGTTCTTCACGGTTGATCTGCAAAAACGGTTTGGCAGCAGAGCCCGTCTCTTTGATAATGAATTTTTTTAGGGCCATAAAATAGGACGAAAGATTTCGAATGCTGAGGGTGATGTTGTCAAAAGGAGCAGAAGTTGCGCTGCCGCTACCCCACGACTCAAGCCTGTTGATGAGATCTTGAGCATCGAAATCTTCTTCTCCGGATAAAACCTCCGAATCCAAAATACGGCTATCCCTTTCTGCAAGCGCTTTGAGGGAGTCTGAAAGGGTTTTAGAGGATTTGCGACTGGCTTCCAGGTAGAGTTTTCCATCGCTCACTGAGTAGTACGCCCAGTAGGTTTCAAAGGCTTGGAGATGAATCAGGGTATCTAAATAAAGTTGCTTGTCAGACATTTTATTTCCTCATTTTTTATAAATGGCCAAAAAAAAATCAGCTTTAAACAGGAACGCTTATACTTTCAAGTCATTCCGCTGCCACGTGATGCAGCTGGACCATATCCGTATCACCCTTAACAATTTTGCTGATCCCGTCTTGCATCAGCGTTCGCATTCCCTCACGAACGGCCTTTTTTCGAGCCTCTTCTACAAGCCCTTTCCTGGCGATTA
>CAYSUA010000325.1:0-7133 GCA_964433795.1 uncultured Desulfobacteraceae bacterium
CGCTATTATAGGCAATATGGCGAAGATCTCCAATGATGTCTATAAGGTGTGGGAATCACCTCCCAATCAACCACCAGTGGCAAATGCCGGTCTGGACCAGATCATAGAAGCTGACACAGCCGACGGTGCACTGGTAATGTTGAACGGTTCTTTTTCAACAGACGACGGCAACGTGAAACCGCTCACTTACGCCTGGACCTGGACTAAGAACATAGAGAAGCTGAACATAGTGACACAGATCATGGAAATACAGATAGAAACACAGACGGCAACGGGTGAATTTCCAACCGTCAAACTCCCTCTGGGTCAAAGCCAGATAACGCTGACGGTTAATGATGGAGAACTTAGTGCTTCCGACACGGTCCTGATTACCGTAGTAGACACAACACCGCCTGAATTGGTCATTGATTGTATAGAAGGAACAAACCCCGCCGGAGAAAATATACCGGGAAAGATCGCGGGTAAGAACAAGAAAAACAAATTCGGCAAATCCATGAGCCTGGCAAAGAAAAGTAAGCCGGATAAAGGCAAAGGAAACGGCGGTAACAATGGTAATAATGGATCCAAACCCAATGTAAACCAAGGTGGAAAGGGTAACAACGGTAACAATGGAAAGAAACCCAATGTAAACCAGGGCGGAAAGGGTAACAACGGTAACAATGGAAAGAAAAAGGGCAAGAAAGATAAGAAACCCCAAAACCCGAATCCCGATGGATTCTATGAAGTCACAGTGGCGACCAAGGACAAGAACGATGCGGATCCAATAGTTTGGATCGGCACCAGTGACGATCCCTTCATCTTTGCCATTGAACCCGGCACAATGGTGATCAAGTTCACCGAGGCCCCGGGGTCCGCTCCCCAAATGAAGAGCATGGGAAGCAAAAGCGCAAACGGCAGGGCAACAGCTGTCGAACATCATATCACGCTTCCCGGTGATCCGATCATTACGGCTGTGGACTCGAGCGACAACGTCATTTCATCCAAGACCTGCATTGTACCGCCTTATAAATGATACGGATCGGCCATGATAGATGAATAAGGTAAGGGGAGAGGTTCTAAGAACCTCTCCCCTTTACCCATTTCTCCGCATAAAAAATTCTCCCCAAATTTTTGATTTGTGTTCGTTTAACTCGATCTGAGTTGTACTTTCATGCAGATGTCGATATATGGATAGGCATACCTAAAATCACCCAAAGGCTTATGGAACAGTTATCCTACACAAATGAGGTTTATCGGACCGAACCCAGGAGGATTCCCTTCTTGGCAAGGATTTTTACCAGACTTACATTCTACAGACAATTTTTCGGTGTTGTTCTAGACGCAAGCGCTAAAGCCAAGCGGGGGCAATATGATGATGCAGAGTGGAGTCGGAGCAGTATTAATATTTTCCGGTCGCTGGAAAATATCGGAGTCTGTATTGAAATAACCGGTATAGCGAATATTAAAAATATTAACACGCCATGCCTCATCATTGCCAACCACATGAGCACGCTTGAGACCGTCCTCCTGCCGATCATCATTCAACCGATTCGAAAGGTCACCTTCATTGTTAAACAAGATTTGCTCGAGTATCCGATATTCAAGCACATCATGCGGGCACGCGATCCGGTTGCTGTCAGTCGCACAAATCCCCGGCAGGATTTTAAAGCCGTGATGGAAGGCGGTGTGGAGAGACTGAAAAACGGCATCTCGATCATTGTTTTTCCGCAAACCACACGGATGCCTTCTATCGATCCGGCCCAGTTTAATACCATTGGTATCAAACTCGCCAAGAAAGCCGATGTGCCCATCGTTCCCTTGGCCCTCTTATCCGATGCGTGGGGGACCGGAAAATATCTAAAGGATCTGGGGAAAATCGATCCCACAAAATCCGTGCATTTTTCATTCGGAGAACCGATGCGGGTTCAGGGACGGGGTACGGACGAGCATGAGGCCATCATCCATTTTATCGAAAGCAAACTCGAAGAATGGCGAGCACTCCGATCAGCATCGGAGTGATGGACGGTCGGCCATGATTTTTTCGGAAAACGGATCGCCTGATTTGTGGAGCGACACATGAAAATCTTGTTTGCAGCACCTGAGAAAGCCAGGGGTGGATTATTGGAAATGTTGAAAGCGGAATTGCCGGAGCACCAGGTCGAGGCGACCGGAGCGTTTCATATTGATTCTTTAAAAGGCTATGATGTGGTGATCCCTTTCATCTCTCCGGTAACAGCGGAATTGATAATTGATGCGGATCGACTTAAACTCATCCAGCAGGGTGGTGCGGGTTTGGATTCGGTGGATACAGCCACTGCCAAAGCACACAACATCAGGATAGCCAACGTACCGACGGATTTGTCCGGCGCGAGCGACTCGGTAGCGGAACTGGGAATTTTTTTCATGCTGGGGTTATTGCGCGATTATAAAAGTATGACAGAAAATCTGAGAAACCGGAAGATGGGTGAACCGCTCGGGAAAACACTGATGGGACGTACGGTGGGAATCGTCGGCCTCGGCAGTATCGGTCGTGCATTAGTCGGCAAATTGAAAAACTTCGATATCCGCCTGATCGGTATCAAGCAACACAACCCTGAAGCGGCCATGCGGGAATTGGGACTGAACTGGACCGGCGGCCCTGATGATTTGCCGATCCTGCTGGAACGATCTGATTTTGTCGTCCTGTGTCTGCCCCTTACCGAGAAAAGCAGCTTTATGATGAACCGGAGCACCTTCAATATCATGAAGCACGATAGCTTTCTGATAAATCTATCTCGGGGAGGTCTGGTGGATCGGTCGGCTCTTGAAGATGCCTTGGATTCAGGCAAGATTGCAGGTGCGGGGCTCGATGTATTCTGGGAGGAGCCACCCGATCCCGCTGACCCCATATTCGATTATAATGTCATTGCCGCTCCACATATCGGAGATGTAACCGATACAGCCATTCAAGGCATCGCAAAGGCTGTTGCTGAGAATATACGCAGAATTGAGCGAAACGAGATGCCGTTGAATCGCATCCTTTAAACTCTGAGCAATGGGGTACGGATATGACAAATTTGAATCTTATTAAAAAAAAAGAGATTTGGGTTATAACCGTTAAAGGGTGGCTGGTTATCGGTGTAATCAGCATGATCATCATCAGTAGTTTTGCTAAAACGGTTCACCCCTTTTTTGCTGTTACCGATCCGAAAAGGGGAGAGATTCTTGTGGTGGAGGGATGGCTGCCGAGATACGCCATTGAAAGAGCGGTTCGGGAATTTAAAGAAAATAGGTACCGGTTGATCATTACCACAGGCGGCCCGATATATTCCCAGCTGCCGTGCAGCGACTTTAAAAGCTATGCGGAACTTGCCTCCGCCGTTTTGCAGGACTTAGATGTGGACCCCGGAAAGATCGTTTCCGTACCGGCACCGGATGTAAAAAAGGATCGAACCTATGTGTCCGCGATCATCTTAAAAAGATGGCTCGATCAAAACAGGCCTGAGGCAACGTCTCTTGACATCATCACATTGGGACCCCATGCCCGACGAAGCTTGATTCTGCACAAAATGGCACTGGGATCCAATGTGTCAGTAGGTGTTATCTCCGTTCCCAATCGTGGATACGACCCGAATATGTGGTGGCGGTACAGCCAGGGTGTTAAAACCATTATCAACGAAGTCATCGGTTATGTCTATACCAAGCTTATCTTTCGCCCTGAAAAGGTTCAGCCCGCGTGAAAGTTAGAGGGCATTCTCATTTAAATATTAACCGGTTTCCTACAAAAGCCAAGTTGCTATGTGATATAGGCGTTGAAGGTGAGCCGATTCGCGGATGCCTGCTGAAAAACACTGGAGGAAAAAGGAAGCCCAGTCGTTTTATCATTTAAGTCTTTCGATAGATTGTCGATATATATATTAAACATGGGATTGAGAATTTTCTTAATCCTTGTACCCCTCGGTGACAAATGTAGCTCACCGGGGGTTTTTTTTGTTTCCCAAACAGCCTTTCCAACATTCCTTAATCCTACTTTGTGGCAATTGACATGACAATTTAACAAAAAGTATAATATTTGCGGCTTTTTTTTGATCGTAGAGGCTACATTATTCGCACTTGGCTCAGCCGGTCATTTTTTTCTGCCTCCTGTCGGCTGAGCCTTCTTTATTCATCCTCAGGCATGGGAACCAGCAAAACCGGCTTCTTGCTTCGACGCAATACCCTTCGAGTAACACCGCCCACCATGGCTTCGGCCAGCATGTTCCGTGAATGGTATGCCATCACGATCATGTCGCACCCGCTGACATCCGCCTGATTTATAATATCTTCTACGACACGGCCGGTCTTAACGATAATTTCATCGGTGGCAACACTGCAATTCGGATCATCAGGACTGAAATCCTCACAAAACGTTGACAACGCCTGCCGGATCATCATTCCGTCTCTTTTTTTTCCAATGAGAACCTCGCGGGTGTCGTCTTCTTTTTGTTTCAAGAAATCTTCATATTTATCATCACCGAGAACTTCTTTTAGATCGGCTTCAACTCGTTGCGGTAAATCTCTCATTACGTGGAGGATGGCAATGGTGGCCCCAAAATGGGAGGCAATACCGGCTGCAACATTAAAGGCGTAACGTGCGTGCTTGGTGAGATCAGTCGGAAAGAGAATTTTCTTGATTTCAGTACTCATATTCGCACCTCCTTTGTAGAATGATAAAAAAATGTTTGATTATACAGCAATATAAATCAGCAAACCGATTATGCAACAAGAAAAAAACAGCACACCCGTCTCCTTGCAGTCGCCCTTTGCATCCCGTATGATGAGTAACTCATCCCTCATGCTCAATGATTGGGTAGTCTATTGTGTGAGTGCAAATTGTGGTTTCCGGTAAAAATATGATATTGGATGATGCATATGTCTAACCCATTTACTTCCAAAGTAAAAAAACTGATCCATAAGATACCCGAAGGAAAGGTTACCACCTACGGTTTTATTGCTGCAATTGCCGGCAACCCCCGGGCAGCGAGACAGGTGGCCCGCATATTACATTCTTGCTCAAGAAAGGACAACCTGCCCTGGCATCGCGTGGTGAATAGGAACGGTAAAATTTCTTTGAAACATTATAACGGGTATGAGGTTCAAAAACAGCTATTGGAACGGGAAGGGGTCGTTTTTGCTGAAAACGATACCATCGATTTCGATACCTACCTCTGGCTGCCGCCAAACGCATCGCTGAGAATTCATGGATCGAATGAAGGGGCCAGTATATGATTGAAACATAGAACCGTTCATTGATATATGAATATCGAATGGGAAGCAAAGGAATGAACAGATGTCACGCTTATGAATTCTCAACCCAAAAAACAGGAGACTGGCGAATATGAAAACGCTACAAACAGAATTGAAGCAACAAGCAGAAAATTTTGGTGCGCGCTTTTTCGGAGCAGCCGACCTGGCGCCCGTAAAGGATTTTATTGTTGACCAGGGAGGTGCGTTTCTCGCCGAATATCCGCGTGCAATAAGCGTTGGTATCAGCCTGCACGATGGAATCGTGGATCAACTGCCGCGACATAAAGAGATTCCCGTCGCCAAAACCTACATTTATCTTTACGATACGGCCAATGCAACGCTTAACCGTATTGCCTATCGGTTAAGCGCCGCGTTATCAAAGGCCGGTTATCAGGCCCTTCAGATTCCGGCATCACAATACATTAATGACGAAAAGGTAATCGGATTGTTTTCTCAAAAGCTCGCAGCCCATCTGGCCGGCTTGGGCTGGATCGGCCCGAGCTGTCTGCTCGTCACTCCGGAGGTCGGACCCCGCGCTCGGTGGGTAACGATACTCACCGATGCACCCCTTAAAACGGGTACTCCCATAGATAACCAATGCGGGGACTGCAGCCTGTGTGTGGAGAACTGTCCGCCCAAGGCATTCACCGGTCGTCCATTTGATCCGGCCGAGCCCCGGGATCTGCGTTTCAATGTCAGACGCTGTATCGACTATCGGAAGCATCTTTATGAAAAGGTGACCGGAGCTCGAACTTGCGGTATGTGTCTCTATGTTTGTCCTTTTGGGCACAAAGACAGTCAACTGTAGCACCCTCAACAAGACTCGGAGGCTGACCTGTGAACTCGAAATCCCTTCTTAGCGAGCGGTTGCATCGAATCAAGAAGGCTGTGGCTTTGGGAAAACCGGATCGGGTTCCCGTTGTTATGGAGTATGGGGCCTTTGCCGCTCACGTGACGAACACGCCGCTGCCCGAATTTCTGCTCAACCTCGAGAAGTCTGTGGAAGTGATGATTGAAGCCTACCGGCTGGTCGCCGACGTTGCCGAGGCCGATGCTGTGAATTACGGACGCTTTTCACCTTACAACCTTTGCTATGCGTGGCTCTCCAAAGTGAAGGTGCCGGGAGTCGACCTTCCCGAAGAAAGTTCCTACCAGGTCATCGAAGAAGAACTGATGACACGGGAAGACTATGACCGTATTCTGACTCTGGGCTGGCCTCGGTTCTTCTCCTCTTATATGAAAGAGCGGGTGTTTAAAGATGTGCCTCCCGAATATCTACCCGCAAACCAGGGATCTGTGGATGTTTGTAAGGAGTGGGCTAAAATCGGCGTTCCGGTTTTACGGACAAATACCGTGGCGCCGCCGTTTGAATTTCTTTGCGGGGGAAGGTCTCTCACCGGGTTTTCAATAGATTTGATAGAAATTCCGGACAAAATAGAAACGGTCATGAACGAGATTTTGCCCCACATTTCCCATACGACCTGCAAAACAGCTAAAAAAGAAGGCTTTCCTGCAGTTTGGGTGGGGGGCTGGCGGACTGCCCCGTCTATGATCTCTCCTCAGATGTGGAACCGTTTTGTGTGGCCTTATTTCAAGCGTCTGGTTTATGAGGTGTTGGAGCACGGGTTGATCCCCATTTTGCATCTCGACTCCAACTGGGATCGTGAGCTGGGGAGGTTTAAAGAACTGCCCAAGGGCAAGATCATCATGGCTCTTGATGGGGAGACCGACATATTCAAAGCCAAAGAGATCTTGGGCGATCACATGTGCCTTATGGGTGATCTTCCCGCTGCCATGATGGCCATGGACGATCCCGATACGGTGCATCAATACTGCTGCCGGCTGCTTCAAGAGCTGGGCCCCGAGGGGTTCATCCTTCATTCCGGATG
>CAYSUA010000326.1:0-7124 GCA_964433795.1 uncultured Desulfobacteraceae bacterium
GGCAGCCTGCATCGCCAATCTACCTTGTAGTAATCAGCCGGCATTAACAATGCCCATAAAACAGAAACTGCCACCAGATTGCCGAGCGCGCCGCCATTCACAAGAGATCGCGCTTTTTTTACAAGCGGATTATGTCGGCGGTGATGTCCAACCAGGACTTGAATTCCGCATGCATCTGCCGTCTCAACGATGTGATGTGCTTCATTCAGTGTATCTGCTATCGGCTTTTCGATCAGGACGTGCACTGACCGCCTTGCACAGGTCTCAGCGACGGATGCGTGCAATCCGTTGGGGGTGGCGATAATGGCGCCCTCAGGTCTTTCGCGTTCGAGCAACGCTTCAGCATCCTGGTAAAAAGGAACGTTTAATTCATCGGCGACCGACTTTAGACCGGGATCGACATCGCAAACGCCCACAAGGGTGCAAGAATTGTTTGCATGAATTAATTCTGCATGCTTTTTGCCAATCAGGCCGATTCCTATGACCGCCAATCTCACAGTGTTCATATCATTCAATAGAAGTTCGAGGTTTAATATTTCATTGGATGTACCCTGGGATGGTGAAAATATGCTAAATCCGCTTTTACAAAGCCATCCCGCTTTTATTCCAATGGAGTCATTGGCCAGGATTTGGGATTTTAGATTGCGGATTTTAGATTTGTGGAATCGCTAAGCGCTATCAATTTATAATAGACAGAATCCCTTAATTCTAAAATCCAAATTCTAAAATCAAAAATTGTACCGAGCCCCACTATTGTAGCTGATCGATCAAAGCCTGTCTTGCTTTCTTACCCTCCTCGGATTTGATCCAGGATATATAGTCCGAACGGCCGCGGGACTTGAAGATCGGATTGCTGAACACCTGCTCCCAAAAGGAGAGGGGTCGAAGGGTCTTCTCTGTGTCGGGATCGAATTGAGCCCATTGGCGCGCATGCTCTTCCGACCGGAAGAGGTTCATGCCCGCTCACCTGTAGGGTCGATTGTCTGCCGGACCGCCGACCGCGCTGTGGGTGTAGCCGACAATCGTTTCAGGCTCAGCCGAGAGTAACTTCTCATCCTTCATCTCGACCACCATGGGCTCCCCGCAATCCAAACAAGGGGCATCAACCCGTACCATCTTGCCGGGAAAAAGCCAGCGCACGGCCAGCGCTTCGAACCCTCACTGGGCAAACCACTTCTGCTCACCGTCTATGGTGATGCGGTACTGGGTCGGCTGATTGTTAAACGGTGGAAATGAGGCAATGTAGTCTGTCTGTGGGTGAAGCCAGGCCGGGATGCCAGATGCCATCAGTTCATGGAGATTAGACGGCATTCTTCCATATCGAGGCCCAGATCCTTAGCCAGTTCGGTATAGTGGGGTCCTTGTCCGGTTTGGACGAAGCGTTGCATGGTGCTTGAAAACGCACGGTCGAGAACAGCTATGTCTGTCATGGTTTCCTCCTCCCTAAATGATAATGAGTGGTGATTGAGGTGATATGATAGGAACTCATTTATCTCTGTAATGGAGCAAGCCGGTTCCTCCTTTGGGCGGTCTTGTGCGTATTGCCTCCTCGTTTGGCTCCGTTCCCCAGCCCGGTCGATCCGGAACGACCAAGTGACCGTCCTCGATCAGCGGCAAATGGGTGAACAGTTCGTGATCCCAGGGAAGTCGATCGATATCGATCTCCATAATTCGGAGGTGAGGCACCGCAGCCGCAAAATGCACGTTCATCATCGTGCAGAGGTGGCCGTAGAAGTTATGCGGCGCCACGTTCACTTCGTGCGCCTCGGCGGAAGCGGCAATTTTCATAGACTGCCACACACCGTTCCACACCGTGTCGATGATGGCCACGTCCATGGCGTGCGCTGCAAAGTACGGCAGGAATTCACGCAGACCCAATAATGTTTCACAGGAGCTGATCGGGTGTGGGCTCCGGCTCCGAATATAGGCAAGCGCCTGCGGATTGTAGCTGTCGATCTCCACCCAGAACATATCGAGATCCGCTATCTCGTGAAGGATTTTCACATAGCCCTCTGTCGAGCAGTTGAAGTTCAGGTCGAGCAGTATGTCTATATCCGGACCGGCGCCTTCATAAAATGCCTCTAGAAGGGCCCGAAGGTTCCGCAATACTTTGCGTTCGACATTGCGCGCCGGATCGAACGGCACTCCGAAACCGGGCCGCCATCCCTTGGCCGTGCCGTCTTCAAAGATGAAGGTGTTGGTCTTGAGCGCGGTGAACCCCTTGTCCCGGACCTCCGCTCCAATGGCTTTGACGCCCTCCAGGTCTGTAATGGGCGGAGTATAGTACGTCGGGTGGTTGATTCGCCAGGTTGCGCAGTGCGACCAGTAGAGTCGGATTCGATCGCGCACTTTGCCGCCGAGGAGTTCGTAGCACGGCACCCCCAGAGTCCTGGCCTTGGCGTCCAACAGGGCGTTTTCGATGGCGCCGAGACCTTCGGCGACCACGCCGCCGGCTGCCGGCCGGGTAAGGCAGAACAGCTCTGCGTGGATCCGCTCGTGATCGCCCACGCGCTGCCCGATCACGCGCTCGGTGAGTTGCTGGATGACGGCGGTAACGCCTGGCGAGCCGAAGCCTTCGTCATATTCGCTCCAGCCCACGATTCCGTTTTCGGTAGTGAGCTTGACGAAGTGATAATTACGCCAACCGGCGTCGCAATGCAGGGTTTCAATCTTTG
Source organism: uncultured Desulfobacteraceae bacterium (assembly GCA_964433795.1). GTDB lineage: Bacteria > Desulfobacterota > Desulfobacteria > Desulfobacterales > SURF-15 > DUZK01. The sequence continues at coordinate 2,676 of CAYSUA010000326.1, forward strand.
CAACTTTCATCATGCTATCCTTTCTTTCCGGTTTTTCGATCGAGGAAACGGACACAGTCGTTGCTGCTGCATACAATATCCGAAAGGTTTCTTTCAAGCCATTTTTCAAGTATCTCTTCGTTTCTCCCGCGGCAGCCGTGCAGATGCTTCAGGAGGAGATCCGGAAGGTAGCTGTTATGCTTGTCCTTATTGGGCAACAGACAGCACCGCTTCTGCAAAGTCATGGGGCGCTTCCTGCGGTATATTATGGCCGACTGAAGGAATGACACGGCGTTCATATGCCGCCGCGAAAAACTTGTGGTGATGTTCGGAGCCACCTAAGGGGCTCACTCCATTGCCTTCGCCATGGAGTACAATAGTCGGGACAGCGATTTGAGGTTGAGAAACCAACAGCCGCTCTGTTTTTTCGACTGCAGGATCTCCCGGCACCGATCCGTAGCGATGCCGGTAGGAATGAATGACCACCTCCACAAAATCGGGGTTATTGAAGGAGGCTGCCGTCCGGTTGTAGGTGGCATCGTCGAAACGCCAATTGGGCGACCAAAGCCGCCACAGAAGTTTACAGAATTCATGACGGTTCTGATCTAAACCGGCTCGGCCGCGCTCACCATGGAAGTAATACTGATACCAGTGGCGATATTCATTTTCCGGAGCTACCGGCTTGAGCGATCCAGGAATATTCTGAATGTTATAGCCGCAGCCCGATACGAGTCCGCGTGCCCGATCAGGCCACAAAGCTGCAACAATACAAGCCGCACGTCCTCCCCAGTCGTAGCCGGCGAGCACAGCATTGGAAATCGATAATGCATCCATTAAAGCAAGGAGGTCATGGGCCAGCACCGCCTGTTGGCCTGAGCGTATCATGTCCTTTGATAGAAAACGCGTTGGACCATATCCACGCAAATACGGTGTAATGACGCGACAACCCGCGGCAACCAAAAGGGGCGTGACTTCGTCGTATGCACGCACATCATAGGGAAAACCGTGCATCAGCAACACCGGGGTCCCGTCCAAGTCTCCTTCTTCCTCAAAGGCTACGTTTAAAACGCCTGCATCTATCTGTTTCAACATGATTATGCCTTCTCCATTCTTTAATAATTCCTATAAAGTATCAGTTATCCAATTTTCTTGATATCCAGAAAGCCCAAGTGAATACAATCGGCTTTGAAGATAACCCAATTCGCGGGCGTGTGAATTTGCCATAGGCAGATAAAACTCGCGCATAAGGGTGTGTAACACCGAACAGGGCGCCGAGCCAAACAAAACACCGAGTTAAATAACAAACACTTATGGCTTATAGCAACACCTTCATGCTGTTCGATGCAACGCACCCTAACGCGCTCAAACAGTCACACACCCCCGAATCGGCTCACCTCCAAAGCCTATCACGGTCAGTCTTTTAGCTTTTGTAGATAACCAGGTCCAATTTTTATATGTCTAGCAGCTTTGCTCCATGAAATATTCTTAGAATAAAAACGGATCCGTTTGGGATACGGTAGATGATTCTATATTTTTTATAAATGAAATGTCGGTAGTCCGTGCCGAAAAACTCATTTTCGGGTATAAGCGGGTGGCGTTCGGGAAGGGTATCAAGAGAATAGATTCTTTTTTCCAACATATTTATGAAATTTTCGGCATTACCGACACTATCTGCCGCTATATAATCGTAGATTTCTTCTAAATCATTTTGCGCATGCTGTGTCAGGAATACCTTATATTTCTTTTCCACGCTTAAATTCCTTGAAAAAATCAGTTGCTTCCTGATATCGGCCGGCGCTTACATCTTCTTCCGCGGGTGCAAGTAGTTTGAGCAAGTTGAATGCCTGGGATATCTTTTCATATTCCTTTGCATCCAAAAGTACAGCTTCTGCCTTGCCGTTTTTGGTCAGAATAACAGGGCGTTTGGTTTTATGAATCTGTTCCAGTACGGAATTGGTATTCCGCTTCAGGTCGGTAATGGACCGGATATCTTCGGTAATATTAATTGCCATAGTTCACCTCAAGGGTTTTATTTAGCACTGTATTAAATGCCTATATAATGCAATATTTGATGTAAAAAATCAAGTTGTATGTCCGTGCCACAAAAGGGGCGAGTCGGCAGGCTTGCTCATTATTAAAATCATCTTTCGGTTGAAAAATACTCTCAGACAGGGTATTTGAGGTTTCACTCTGTTTTACAGCGACGAAAGGACATAACGAATTATGGACAGTGAGCGGTTCAAAATTGAGTGCGCTGACCCCACCCAGGAACTAACCATTCAAATCCCCTGCCGGTTGGCCGAACGTGTCAATGCCTTTGCATCCCAAAACGATTCCACCATTACCAGTGTGGTAATCGAAGCCCTGGATATTTTTCTCAGGGAACAGAAAAACAATCCCCGGTAGTTGCCGGCCGACATTCATATGCAGGATAATCCCAAAATTTCCGATCAAAAGGGGCTTCTCATCGCAGCCCTTCTCATGATCGACAGCCTCCATTTTGTATTTGCCAGACTGATGCTGCCACATATCGAACCGGCGGTCTCTGCCATGTATGTCATGCTTATCGGGATGGTTGTCGTGGGGGTCTATGGTTTTATCCGGGGACAGATCAAGATCGATTTACTGTTTAAAAATATATGGTTTTTTCTGAGTGTGGGGCTCCTGGTGGCGGTAAGCACCAACATAAATTATGAGGCGGTGGCACTCATCGATGCCGGCACCGCGGCTATTTTAGGAAAAACCTCGATCTTATTCGGCCTGGGGTACGGGATTTTCTGGCTGAAAGACAGTCTCAATCGCTCTCAGATCATCGGTGCCGTGGTGGCCATCGTGGGCGTGTTTGTCATCACTTTTCAGCCCGGAGACTATCTGAGGATGGGTTCTCTGATGATTCTTGGCTCTGCCTGCATGTATGCGCTTCATGCGGCCATCGTAAAGCGGTTCGGTCAGAACATGGAGTTTATAAATTTCTTTTTCTTCAGGCTCTTGTGCACATCCGCGATTCTTTTCGTGATGGCAGTCACTCGAAAGAGCCTGGTTGTAACGGGCGCCACAGCTTGGGGTTTGTTGATACTGGTTGGAACGCTGGATGTGGCCATAAGCCGGGGCCTTTATTACCTGGCCCTTCGACGGCTCAAGATGAGCATCCATGCCATTATCCTGACCCTGTCCCCGGTGGCGGCGATCCTATGGGCTTTGTTTTTATTCGACACGCTGCCGAATATTCAACAGGCCATCGGCGGGGTGGGGGTGATCATCGGTGTCCTGGTGGTGCTGTTGAATAGCGGGAAATGAAGTTCGGGGTTCAGGGTTTGGGGCTACGCCCTTCGGGCTACGACCCCACAAGCAGGGTTCAGGGTTCAGGGTACCAGGATCAACCTTTAATGCATCGAGTATCGCGTATCCAGTATCGCGTATCAGTGACTCATTGTCTGCGTTTGGCCTACCGCGGCGAAGCCTTGGCGAAGACGGGTCTGCGGCTAATATTTAGAACATTTTTAACTGCTTACTGAAAATTTCTTTGCAAGGTCGTTGTCCACCACGTACATGCAGACTTCCCTTGCCCCTTTTTCCGAATATCGGAACTTGGTTTCACGATTCTTAATCAGGGAGGTGACGTCGTTTTGGATCTTCCGGTCGTAGGTTTTGAATGTTTTTGGGGACCATATAGTATAACGCATCTTCATTATTTACTGTAGGAATCGAATAATTAATAATTAAGCTGCGACCCCATTGCTCGTGTCGCAATAGCCTTTATTCATCGGAGACTAGTGATTTGTCAATAATCGGTTCAAAGTCTTGATCCATAATGGATAGTTAGACATGCGAGTATTGAACTGTGGGCGGATTTGTACCGTCCAACGAAACGGTTAGGTGATACTCCTCGTCGGTTCGATAGTATTGTCGGCCTGCGTTCGTGAAGGCAGTCAGCACTTCGTCGTGTGGGTGCTTGTAGTCCTTTCTGTACATACAACTAATGCCGAGACTGGCCGAGGCAGGACAATTCGGCAACCACGTCGGCTGGTCATGGTCGTCCAGGCTACCGTTTCTCGAACCATGGTGAGGTACCTTAAAAAAAGCGGTATCCTGTGGGATATTAACGGCTATGTCGTCCCAGACCTCTTCCTCTGCATCACCCGTCAGGACCACGGATGTGTTGCCGTACTTTAGGGTCAGAACAACTGAGTTGTTGTTTTCGTCGTTTGAGATCTTCCTATCGTGCGGCCACAGCGTCACCATACTGACATCCCCGAATGATGGCAGATCCTTACCGCTATACGCGGCATCATATTGTCCGACCTTCGAATTCGACTTGGCGCAATACCGCAGCAACGGTGCGTTCGGCCCCAACCGGTTCGACTTGGGATGCAAGAAGTACGTCGTGCCATACTTGCGCATGATCCCCTCCAGACCTGATTGACGTCAACTATTCTTTCTCCTCAACGACAATTAAAATTCCCGTTTTTT
>CAYSUA010000327.1:0-7122 GCA_964433795.1 uncultured Desulfobacteraceae bacterium
TGGCATAATATACTAATTAACCCAATATATTGTGGGAAATACATATTGACACACAATATATGCATATTGTAGTGAAAGTTAGAATTGTGCCCTGACCACGGTGGTTGGTTCTCTTAGAGTAAGCAGCAGTGAATTAAATCCGGATTCTTTAATGAGCGGATTCCATAACTAATAAATAATATTGATAAAAATTAGAACCGGTACCATATCTTTGGCACTCACGGAAAAGGAGAACAAAAGATGAAGGGTTCAAGGTGCGTAATAATCCTGTTGGTTTTTCTGGCTTTGGTTTCCTGTTCTTACCAGCAGGATTATGTAAAAGGAAAGGAGATCCACTCTAAAGCCAGATGGGTTGCGATCCTTCCTCTAGTAAACCTGACATCGCATCCCAATGCCGGACGAATCATAAGCGACCTCCTCTCCACAGAGATCTATGCCACTACCGATTTTCAGATTATGGAACAGACAGAGATGTTGGAAAAGTTCAAAGGGAAGGAAACCGATCTGGACGAGGTGTTGGAAAAGGCTGTCGCATCGAAGGTGGGAAAATCGCTGGGTGTGGACACTGTCATTTTCGGTTCGGTCACCGAGTTTCGATACAAAAGAGGATTGGATGAAGATCCGGTGGTGGGAATTAATATCCGCATGCTGGACGTCAAAAACGACAGGATTCTCTGGGCAGGCAGTAAGTCCTCTACCGGAGGTTGTTTCTGGCTGTGTGAAGATTCATTAAACCGGCTGGCGCAGAAAGTCTGTAATGACTTGGTGAAAGTCATGGTAAAAGCGGATTAAAAAGTAACCCGAGTAAGAGGACACCGTGTCAACAGAATTCCGGCTGGCATCGTTCTAATGGCATACTTGAAACGGTTAAGAATACAGCTTGCTCAAGTTCTCTTTATTGTTATTTCCGTACTCTTTCTTTTTTCTTCAGCAAACACGAAATCCCTTTCTCAAAATAGCCCCAAAACTCCTATTAAAGATTCATCCTTCGGTTCCCCCAAGACAAAATCCAACCTTCATTCTCGTTCCAACACGCCAATACGGCTCGTGTCGATACGAGCCGGGCGGCATGAAGAATACGGGTCCGTGGTTTTTCAATTTTCCAAAAGATATCGATACACGATACTGAAAATTAAAAACCAAGAGATACGTTTCAATTTGATGAATACCGATACCCATCTTAAGCCGTACCGCAAATATAAGACATTCGATTCCTGGGTGAAGCTCAATACAAAAAAAAACCGTGTTTACGTATCCATCGGATTGCCGAAACACTTTGAAAAACATGTGGTAATCCCTCTCAGTAATCCTTATCGATTGGTGGTCAATCTGTATATCCGCAAACAAGAGACTCAAGAATCGCCTCAGAAAACCGTTCCTCCCCAAAAAACGGTTACCCCGACCGCCCCAAAGGCTGCTGATGCTAAACCGCCTATTTCTCAAACCCTTTCAGCAGCAGATATCCGCCAGATTGACCTCATCACCGCCAGAATCTATAGCCGAAAAGGACTTTATGAAAAATCGATTCGTCTCTATGAGCAACTTCGGCAACGCTATCCGGATGATGAAGAAATATGGGAAGAATATATTGAAACACTGGTCAATTTCTCACACTATGAACAGGCGATTTCCGAAATAGGAAAGCTCAAACGAAAACACCCTTCAACCTTGCGAGGACAACGGATCCAGGCTCGAATCTATCAGGAACTTCGCCAACACCGATGGACCATTCCGGTATATGAAAGAATACTCAGCCAGAACCGCAACGATGTGGGGATATGGTCCGATTATGCATATATCCGTCAGGATGTGGGACATTGGGCGGATGCCCTCAATTATTTCTCCCGGGTATTGGAATTGGATCCTGAAAACAGATCGGCCCTGAGAGGCGTCCATGAAATCTTAAAAGAACACCGGCCCAATCTCCAGGCCGGATACGATTTTAATGTCCAGGAATCCGGTGATGCCCGCGTTCAGACCATACCGTTTCGATATAGCCGGCACATCACACAACAATCAAGATTGGATTTAAACTATAGCCGAATAGAAATCGATCGATCAGCGGATACCGGAATCGTTGAGATCGATCAAATCGTAGACGACGCCTATTTGATTCTCCATCATCAATTCAATTCCAAGTGGGAAGGAAACTTTGGAGTCGGGGGATACGAAGGGATGGGCGGCGGCACATCTTTTTTTCTCGGTGCAGGTTATTCACCCTGGATCAATGCGTTTATCCGTGCGGCATACGTTCGGAAACGCCCCTGGTTCGATCCGGTCGACGCTGCCGATTTCGACGGATCCTACAACCGTTTAAACGCATCGTTTGACTGGAGTATCGATGAGACATGGGGGATTTTCCTGGGAGGAGAACAATGGGATTATTTTGTCAATGATGACAGGGATTATGGAAAAAAAAGCAACTTTACCGGAATCATAACCAAGCGTTTATGGTCGCGGCCTGATCTATCCCTCAGTTACGCCTTTTATTATTCGCATTTCAACTATGAGGATGAAAATTTTAGACCCATCGATATGATCCCGACGGAAGTAGTCCATTCTTTTTCAGGTAATTTCGAACATTGGCCGTGTAAGTATTGGGCAATCGTACTTTCCGGCGGCCGGCGATGGGATGTTGAACGAAGCATCAATTCTTGGTATGCTCTCCCCGGTATTAAAGTGCGGTTCGGGAATCGAATCGAAAGCGATATCAGCTACGAATACAGCACGGAAGCGGGAACCGCAGCAGGAGGTAAAACCGGAACTTTACGGGTTTCGACCAAATTCATTTTCTAAGAGACAAATTTATGGGAAAACTGATCGGTATCGGCATCATCATCGTCCTTTTCATCTCGGTTCTGGCATTCTGGCTGGGGCGTCCGGTCATTGTACGCGCGGAAAAGCCGAATATAAAGAATTGGCTCTGCTACTACGGGAATCGATTCGGACCGAAAATTTATTCTCGATTCGATCTTGCCGTATTTAACGGCATCAATCACCCTCCGCTTATTGAAGGGAAAAACGGCCAGCCCGTTTTCCTGGGCTATGCCAGTGTCGGAGAGCTTGAGAAAAGCGCTCCCGTATGGCATCGGGCTAAGGCGAGATCTTTTCTAATTAAGAAAAACGAGTTTTGGGATTCATGGATAGTCGATGTAAGAGACGAAGCCTGGCAGGCGCTCCTTTTTAAATATGTGATAGCGTCTGTCTTTAAGCGTGGGTTTGACGGGATTTTTCTGGATACGTTCGATTCTTCTCTGGATCTGATTCGCGGAGACGAGGAAAACAAGTATAAGGGAACGCGAGCGGCGCTTGTAGAAATCACAAAGCGGATTCGAAAAGAATATCCGGACAAATATATCGCAGTCAACAGGGGGCTCCCGATTCTGTCTGATATCGCCAAATACATCGATTTTGTTATAGCAGAGGATCTCTACAGCTATTATGATGACGATAAGGAAAGTTATGTCCGGGTGAAACCGGAAACCAGAGATATTTTAATAAATCAGCTCGAGGAGGGCCTAAAGGTAAATCCGGATCTCATCGTTCTCTCACTCGATTATGCTGAAGAGACACAGACGGGGATTATTAAAGAAGCCATCGCTTTTTCTAAAAAAAGAGGCTTTATCCCATATATCAGCACCTACCGGCTCGATGAAATTTTTTTTCACACACTGACCCCTTAAGGCATGCCGATTGCTTCTGATAACGGTTTAAGATTATCACATAATACTTCAAATCGGAGATTATCATGCGTTCATTCAGTGCAATGATTCCCAAGCTTCTTTTGAGCCGAATTCCGTTATATTTGGCCGGGATCTGCACGCTTTTGATATTCGCATCAGCATATGGCCGCGCTGAAACATTGTCCCTAGTACCCAGGAAAGTTCTGATTCTCTACGACAGCATGACCGGGCAGACTGAAAAGATAAACCTCATCTACCAGAATGGTCAGGCAATCTTGAATTACTACGGATTGCTGACAGAGTATAAAGATGTCAACGATCATCAACTTCCTCAAAATGATGAAATGGACGCCTTCAGAGGCATTGTCACCTTATTTAGAGAAAACCTGAAGGAAAATGAAGACCATTATCTGTCTTGGCTTGAACGGCAAATTCAATCGGGCCGAAAACTCGTCATCATCGGAAAACTCGGCATTACCGCTTCACTCGATCAAAGTCCGGATCTTAATAAACGGATTAATAATATCTATAAACAACTGGGCTTTGAATACCGCGACGATTTTACCGTCAGCCAGCCCCTTCTCCGCTATGTTTTCAAAGACAAAGACCGTGTGGAATTTGAAAGGAAATATCCTCTTTTCCCAAAGATTTATGAGAGAGTCGTTCCCCTCGATAAATCCATTCGAGTCTCTTTAACCATTCAACGCACGGACAAGCCGAAATCCGATAGCGCCATGATTTTTACCGGCCCCGCCGGCGGATATGCTCACGAAGAGTATGTGTATTGGCAGGATCCGGTAATTTACCGGAGGCAATGGTATATCAATCCGTTTTTATTCTTTAAGGAAGCATTGGATCTCGAGAGCCTTCCCACCCCGGATCCCACGACTTTAAATGGGATGAGAGCGGCTTTTTCACATATCGATGGGGATGGATTTGCCGGTTCTTCACGAATCGATCAGGAGCAATTATGCGCAGATATCATACGGGATCATATACTTAAAAAATACGACTATCCGGTTACGGTTTCGGTGATTGTCGGAGAAATAGATCCTCAAGCCACGGGCAGTCCGGAGATGATCAAGCTAGCAAAGGAAATCTATCGTCTCCCCAATGTTGAGCCGGCCGCCCACAGTTATTCTCACCCGTTTTATTGGGATCCCAATTTCAAGGATGAAGAGAATAAATATGAAAATCAGTACGGAGTCTATATCCCAGGGTATGCGCATGATCCAAAAATGGAAATCGATTATTCAATGAAGTACATCACCAAAAATCTTTCACCACCGGATAAACCCTGCAGAATCTTTCTATGGACCGGTAACTGCGTGCCCACGGAAACCGATATCGCACGGTGCGATATCCATGGGTACTACAATATGAATGGCGGAGATACGATATATGACGATGTGTTTAACTCTTACACTTCGGTAGCGCCTCTCTATCGAAAGGTGGGGGGTCGATTCCAGGTCCATACCGGGCAGGCCAATGAGAATATCCTGACCAATCTCTGGCAAGGGCCGTTTTTCGGATTTAGAAATATCATCACCACCATGAAACGAACCGGTTCTCCCAGAAGAATAGCTCCCATCGATGTCTATTATCACTTTTACAGTGGAGAATATAAATCTTCACTAAAGGCACTCCAAGAAGTGTATGAATGGGTTTTAAAGCAAGATGTGGCAAAGGTGTTTACATCCGATTATTTGCAAATGATGGCGGGTTATCTGAATGTTGAGCTATTTAGGGATGACTCCCAAAGATATATCATTAAAAATTACGGGAAATGTTTAACGATTCGGATTAATCAGACGGAAAAAACTCCGGATCTCTCCCGCTCCGTTAACGTGCTCGGTTATGTCTCAGACCCTCAAGGGCTTTATGTTTCCTTGATGCCCGGAAGAGACAAGGCTATAATAGCGTTGACAGATATAGAAGAACAAAAAAAGATGATGGAAGACCTGCCGTATTTGAAAAGAGCCAACGGCTGGATCAATAGCATGGAGATATTGAAAAATCAGGTTAAACTGACTTACAGCGGCTTCGGTTCAGGAAAGATTGAACTGGGCGGAATGTCACCGAAGATGAACTTTGACCTCACAGGATCTGCCATCGGCAAAAAACCCGTTCAGTTCACGTCCAACGAGCAAGGATATCTTACCATAACCGATATCAAATCCGGTAATATTGAAATATCATGGCAATAGATTCCTCATCTAATCTCCCTGGCGATCAGGCAATTACAGGAAAAAACGACCTTCGGATTCACGGTTACACCCGATTAAAATTCTTCAATTTTAAGATCTGGCAACTCGCCCTCCTTTTTCTGTTGCTCATCGGTCTTGCACTCGTCCTGTTTCCTCGACGTAAAATGCTCATTGACTATTACAAAGACAGGGGGATGCTCGATGAAGCCATATCGACACTCTCAGACGCCCAATCGAAATCTCCCCATGATTCGGAATTACTCTTTATGTCGGCCGATCTCTATCTCGCCGACAGTGATCCGGACAAAGCCATAACGGCCCTTGAGAAGTACATCGACAAGACAACTGAGAGTAGAAAAGGTCTTTTAAAACTGGCAACACTCTATGAAGACATCAGGAATCCCCAGAAGGCCATGAATCTTTGGGAGAGAATCGCAAATCTTCACCCAGAGGATTTGGATGCCTGGGAGAAATTGATCACCTATTATGGATATGACGGATTAATGGATAAACAGTTAGGCGCCATTATCCACTATATCCAAAACGAAAATATGACGACAACTCCCCAGGGAAAAAAGAAATCTGAACCCACAAGCATTGCAAACAATCCATTCCTCATGGCCATGAAACAGGAAATCACAAAGCACATTACCATTCACGATGCATCTAAGAAATCCGACCCTTACAGGAACGAACTCATCCGATCGCTATTTGCTATAAGGATGAATCTGATGAGAAGTATGGACCTCGGGCAGTCGGACGTTTCTCCTGATCAGGACACGGCGCTTTTTCGATTTATGGAGCAGTTTGCTCGAACCGGATTGATCGATGACGGCAGCCGGTTTGCCGGATCCATAGACAGAAAATGGAATCAAGGAATTCTTAATCGGTTGACATTCATTAAGATACTCCGATGGAATCGACTCGATCGGCAGGCACTGGGATTGCTGTCCCGAATATATGACGCAAACAAGGAAAACACGAACCTGCTCAAAGACATTGTAAAAATTGCCCGTGAAAACAATGATCTTGAAACAGCCATACCCATTTATACACAGCTTGTTCAAAAAGACCCGGATAACATCGAAAAACAAGAGCAATTAGCGGAACTCTATTTCGAAGCCGGCAAGATCGCCAAGGCCTATTCATTGTACAAGGAGATTGCAAATAAACAGAGAAACGATGTCCGGTATATCAAGAAATTATTCCAATTGGCGAGTTACTCCGATCGA
>CAYSUA010000328.1:0-7120 GCA_964433795.1 uncultured Desulfobacteraceae bacterium
GGGGCAGGAATGGCCAGATTAACAAGAGGTGACAACTATCCTAACACAGGGGGTTTGTCGCTTTAATTGTTGGCTGATATCTAAGAGCTCATCTATTAATACTCTGTCCATTTTTTTTTGAAAGGTTTTTATTTTATCCGATATATGCTCTGCCAACTTTTCAGCGTTTTCTTTTCTTTTGCTTTTTAATTCTTTCTTAAGCTCCTTTGCGACCGCACGTTTAATCTCATTTTCTATATTCTTTTGGACACCTTTAAGATAATCAATAATATCTCCATCTAAAATGGCCTGAATCAATCGAAAAGGATTTAAGAATTTTAAAGCATCGAGGATTGGAAAAGGCATAAATCCACGAATAATCTGCAGGGAAATATCTTCCATATCCATATCCAGATTATTTTCAATTGCCCATTCGTGTGTTGAAATGCCATAAAGCTCTTCACGCATCTTTGCTAACAAATTTGAGAATTCCTGCAGATTCGAGTCCAGCTCGCTGCGGAAGGGATCGAAACGATTCGATATCATCACCCGCAGCTCCTGTTGTTGCCACTCGGCAAACTCATGCAGTAACTTTGGCTTGAGCTTCATTACGACTTCTTCAATAGGCTTTTCAAGTTGCCTAATATTTATGTTATTCTCTATTTCAATCTCTTGGGCAAGAATGGCGAGCTTTTCGGCTGTATTATTCCAGAAATCACGGGTCAAATTAATCGTTGATAAGTGAATCTTATCAATAAATCCTTCGAAACAGTGATTGATATATCTTCGCTTCCGCTTTAGGATTTCAAACGGTTGCTTTGCATCTGAAATTTTTTGTTTTAAAACATCGGTCCTGGTCTCCGCTGCTGATTCGTTTTCTGCTATGTTTCGTTTTGCAAGACGGATGATTTCTTTGCCTGTTTTGGAAATATTGAGCAACTTGAACCGCCCTTTATCGTTTGCGAGAAATCTTTCCAATTCTTTTTCAAACATTGCAACCCCGGATTCATCAAACAGGAATTGATCATTTTCCAGCCGGGCGTTTAGGGCGCCTTCTGCATTTACGAAAAAGATTCTTTCCGAATTTGGATTCGTTCGATGGGCTAATTTTTCCTTGGTATAGTCTTTTATATCCTTATGCTGGTTGTTTTCAATTAAATTTATACGGTTGCAGACAAAGAAGATGTCGTTGTACCCCATCGGGATGAGAACGTCATCGATTGTTTGGCACTCCGTTGCGGACAATACCTGATCACAGGCCAAAAGAAATAAAACGGCATCAACAACCGGAAGATATTTCATGGTCACATCAGATCGAATTCCGCTTTCGTTCAGTCCGGGTGAATCGATTATTTCAACACCATCTGCTAATAATTCCAGAGGCCAATAGAGTTCTATTTTTTCGTATTCACAGGGAAGATCTTCTCTCCCCGTCGTGATTACGCCTATGTTTCTGATCGAATCAACAGGTACTTCCCGTGGATCGATATTTGGGTCCTGATGATACACAATCGCTTTGGGTGCTTCACCGTACTTTAATTCGTGGATCGTTGCTGTGCATGGAAGCGCATAGGCGGCCAATACCTTTTTCCCCAGCATCGCATTAATCAGAGTGCTCTTGCCTCTTTTGAACTCGCCGATGACCATAACCCGAAATTTCTGATCGGCAAGTCTCGACAGTACGAAATCGATTCTTTTTTTCCACGGGGGATTATCAAGCGCTGCGGCTATTTCATTCAATTGGCCAAAAAGCCCGGATAAGGTTTGGTTATGAGTTTTGTGTTGCCTGTATAAGTTTGAAGATCTGCCCGTTTCTGTCATTTGCACACCTGCCGGCATAGTTTATTGAATTTTGCACAGCCCCTTATCGTTCCTGGTACTGAACAATTTCCTTACGAAGATTCTCACACCTTTCGACTATAATTTTCAGGCTTTCCGGTTCTATGGGTTTGTCCGTAACATTCAGTTCGGCCATATGGGTTTGAAACCATGCGCCTTTTTCTCTCTCCAATGTATCGGAAATTTTGAGGTAAAGTTCATATATTCTTTCATCAATCAGTTTGCTGATATCATTGAGCGCCTCTTCAACGACACCATCCAACTCTTCCAATAATATCTTGCGCTGTTCTTCAGTCCTTTTATTCAGAAATTCATTGGTTATAAGGCCGGACCCTAAAGAGATGAGCAGACCCAAAGGGCCGACAAAAGGAAAGAGCAGCGTGTATGAGAGTATACCTGCTGCGCCGGCGCCTAAGAGATAGTACAGTCGTTGTTTCTGGTGATCCGCTAAATCAAGATTTGGCAATTCGATATCCTCGGCGACGTAATGCGTAATTTCAGGAACAGAAGAAGAAATATTCACACCAAATTTGATCTTAACCTCTCTCAACAACCAGCTATAGTCTTTCGGAATATGATGAAAAAAATCTCTCTGGAAACTGTTTGCCACTGTTTTTGATCGGGTTTGAAATATATAGGGGAGACTGGAGCGCCACCACTTTACAGGGTTTCCGCTGTTTTCCAGACTATGCGTTAACTCTTTTACAATTTCAGACCGAGCCGCCTGGAAACATTCGATCAGTTTTTTGGACATGATTTTCCGTCTTTCTTCAAAATCGATCTTCAATGCTTCCCATTCGGTTTTTTTCTCCTCTATTTCCCATTCCATTTTCCGTTTTTCATGCTGCACGGTTTCCGAATCCAGTGTAATTGTTTTCAGTCTCCTTTCCGATAGTGCCTGTAATCTTCCTACCACATTTGAGATATTCTGAAGTGATTGTTTTTCCTGCCAGATATGACGTTCTGAATCGGTCACGATTTCGGCGATCTTTCTGCGTAAAGGTTCCATGGTAGCATCGTTTTCATTACCGTTGCCATACAAAACCGGTAGGATAAAGGCATTTTCATCAATTTTTTGAACTCTTCTAACGATATCTTCCACAAAAGATGACCGCTGATCTTCATCAACCGTATCCAGTTTCGTTGCCGCGACTATTTTTTCATTGAATTTCCTCTCCGCTAGCGTACGTTCCAATAGCGCTTTTTCAGTTAAGCTGACCGTTCCGGGTGGACTTAAGGTAATGATGGTACAATCGCAGTGAAGCAGAAATTGAAACAGTTCTTTTGCCTGGTTTTCATTAAGCTCGGTCAAACCCGGTGTGTCTATGAACTCCAACTCCATTTCTTCCAACCAGGGGTGGTTAGCGAAGATTCTAACTTTTGATAGTTTCTTATTTTGAATATCCCCATTCCTGGATTCAACGTTTGTCCAATCAAACTCCGGCAGCGGGGTCGGTTTGCACCATTGATGATCTTCCTCGTAGTGTGAAACGCATTCCGAGGCCCCATAGACAATAGACGTCAGAGGACCTGTCTTCGGAACCGGGTGCACCGGCAAAAGATCGCGGCCAAGGATCCTGTTGATCAGGGTACTTTTTCCTCGGCTGAATTCTCCTACGACAGCGATTCTGAATGTCTTTTGTTTGAGTTTGATTTCGATATGACGCAATTCATCTGCCAGATAAGGCTCGTTAGCATCAGTCACAAGGGATACGCATTTGTTGAGAATATCTGATATATGAATAGCTTCCTTTTTGCACCTGCTCTTTGAGACCGGAGCTACAGGAGCGATCGGAAGGTTCACCGAGAGCTTGTGATCCGTAGATTTCGATTCAGTTTGCGAGCGATTGGTACGATGTTTTGGTTTGTTCTCCGGGCTATGCATCCTTTCTTTAAATGATGCCCTGAATTTGCTCATAATTTCAGATTTCAGCCATGTTTTCGAATAGGGGGCTAAAAGCCAGAATATCGGATATATTTCTTCAGGCAAAAGTAGGCTGTATAATCCCTTCAGAGTATCGGAAATTTCTACGGTTGAATCGTGTCGTATTAAGTCGTCTAGGTGCTTATATAGCACTGTGTGTTGATTATTCAGTTGAACCAGATTATTAGGAGGCCAAGAGAAGGGTTTCATATGTTCCCTTAATCTTTTTGTTTCTTGTAACAGCCTTAAATCGATTGTTTGAGCAATCCTTCCGATTGGCAGTCGCCATTCGATACATCCCCACGGTGGATGTACTTTTCCATTTGAATCGGGGCCAGAAATCAAAACTATTAAGTTCCAGTTTGGCTCTCTATGAACAGGGAAGGGAGGAAAAATGATCGATTCCAAAGGTAACCATTCTCCTAAAAATGAGTTTCCTTTGATTCCTTCCATGAGAGTTCTAACATCGATGGCAGCTTTTATTTTATAGTTATTCATGCGTTCGATGATTTGATTGATTTCCATTTTTAATCCCTCAAACAATTGAATATTCACTGGTATGGGCAATAGCCATGAAACGTTCTGAATCATTCCAAGCATTAATAAAATCTTCGCCATCAATTACCATCATTTTTCCTTCTGGGTGCCCGCTGTCATTTAAAATTATTTTCGTACCGTCTTGATCATGATCCACTCCAGTGACCCATACTGCATGCCCCCTCCATGGTTGTTCGATAGGTGCTCCGTCTATCCCGCTTCTTAATGGGTGCCAGATTTCTTGTGCATCCAGCCCTACAATTACCTTATCGCCGTTAATAAGTGCTGCTTCGATATCTTCAATTGTGCTAGTGCCATCATAGCTTCGATCGACGGGTATTCCGAGCACTTCAAGTATTTTACCTACGTTTTTAGGGGTGGTGCCTTCTTCTGGATCAAACCAGTGCATTTCTTCAGCGAACTCGCAAATAAATTGTTCGATTTCCTGTGGTAGGTTTTCTCCGTGGACACTCTCTATAATACCTATTTGGGCCACTAGGGCGCATGATGTTGGATTATCCTGCTGGTTCCAGTATTCAGCTTCAGCCTCTGGATCCCCCACACCATCAAAATCTTTGAAATCCCATTCCAATTCAAACGGTACGATATTGTCCGGCGGATTCAAAAAGGTTTCAATTAGTAAATTCGTAATATCTTCAGTTGGGGTGAATAATTCAAAATGATTGGAATCATCGATAGGATGTTCTATCGGAAAATAATCGAAGGGTGTATCAAACATATTATGATCCTCCAGTTCTCCTCACTATTAACAATAAAGTAACTCAGAGTTTTGAGTAAGCCGTATTAGCCTGTCATCGATTTCTTTTCTTTTTTGGTATAGAATTTCAATTTGTTGTGATATTTCATGTTTCGTTTTCAACTGTTGTTGTTTGTAATCCTCAGAGAAGGTTTCGTATTGTTTTATGGTTTTTTCGATATAATTCAAAACCGCCTTGAGAGTCGAGTCTTCCTGATTGCCGGCCCAGATCTCTACCTTAGAGGTAATCTGTTCATATAAATCGCTTAAATCTTCATTAAATGCATCGGTTATGAATTTTTTCATCTCGGCTATCGAGGGCCCGAAAATCCAGTTAAAAAATTTGCCTCTATTTTCAGCACGATCAATAATATCGGTCACTCTTTTAAAGGGTGAATAGATATGGAGTTTAAACTTTGTCGTGTAATTGAATATTTGGTCGGGGAAAACAAATGCGTAGCATTCAATCATCATACGATAAGCTTTTGAAAAGCTTTCCTTAAATCTATCTTGAGAATTCCGCTGCGTGGAAATCAAGTGTTTCCCATGCATTTTAATTTCCTCTTCAATCTTTTCAAAATAGGATCCATGAGATTCAAAGGCTATATCCCGACAAATCCGCATAAGATATTTACGGGTAAGGTTTTGACTGAATGCCTGTTCAAATTTATCACCAGCTTGAATCACCAAAGCGTTAATATGTTTATTCGACTCTGTTTTAATTTTTTCAATTGTCTTTTGGATTTCCAATCTGACGTCTTTTTTCTGCTCATGGACAAATTCAGATATATGAGGAAAGCATTGAATACTTGTTCCGTCTAAATCCGTGCTTAACTGATTTCTTTCTCGTTTGAAGGCTTCATCCAATTGATTCAAAATTCGACGTGTTCGGGAAGATAGACTGGACAGGATGCCGGATTTTCTACTTCTGTTGAATTGTTGTTTAAGTTTAGCTTCCAGTTCAAAAAATCGATTAGCCCATTCTATGTCTGTCGGATCGCTGCTGCTTTCAACAATATGCCTTAAAGCTGGAAGGGCTGCACAGGAATAGAGTACTGGATGATTTTTTTCCTCCACGCCGGTAACTTTATATATCATGTTACGGATATAATCTTCCTGCGCTTTTATATCTTCGAAATTCAGTTTGTCCATTTGTGTGGCAATGAATAAGCATTGATTAAATCGGCCTTCCAAATGCTCGTTGAGGAACCGGATCAAACATTCACTGAGTGGCGACCAGGATTGAGTAACAATCAAGAAAAGGTCGGCACTATCTTCAATGATACGTTTAGTGATCTCCTCATGTCTTTTATCCGTTGCGTTTATACCCGGTGTGTCGATCAGAACAATATCGTTTTTCAGAAATCCAGATGGATAGTGGAGTGTTACCTTAGATATGCCTTTGGAATCGGCTTCGCTTTGTGTATACTTTTGAATAAAATCGGCCAAATCCTTTTGATTATGAGAATCATATTTATCATTGTTTTGATACTCTGATTCATCATATGCTGGATTGAACAGCTTTTCGAATAGTTCCGATGTCTTACGGTTTTTCAATCGATATAGCATGGAACGATGATTAATAAATTTAACATTAACATCAGGGATTTTTCGATATCGGATATGGGTTTCGACACCGGTTGCAACTTTATATGAAGTTTTGAGAATATCCGCGCGTAACAACGTATTTATGAACGTCGATTTACCGCTATCAAATTCCCCAATGACCGCAACATATAATGATGATTCGTCAGCCCGTGATTTAATCTTTGCGATCTGACTATTGAAATCCCGTTGAATATCATCTGATTCTTCCAGTAATGCGCACGAATCTTTCACAAAAGTAATCGTATCGTTAAAATCCAGAAAATCTTTCCAAACCGCCGTTTCCTTAACCTTTTCGTTTTTTATCAATCGGGGCGATTTAGTTAACCCATTGAAAAAATTCAAAATCATATTGGCATGGTCTTGATACATATTAAGAGAAAATTCCCGCAATTTTATCTGAGAGGCCTTGAAATGATAGGTTGTTAACTAGTGTCCGTCCGCTAATGTCTAAGCATCTGTAAATATTAAATATAGTT
>CAYSUA010000329.1:0-7099 GCA_964433795.1 uncultured Desulfobacteraceae bacterium
AACGAGTCCCTTATAATAAGGGGTAACAAGTTGGCGTGATGCCTGAATGGCTTGCTTGAAAACCGATATGATGAGATATAAAAACATTATCAACCCGATGGCACCGGTTTCAATCCATACTCTCATATATTGAGAATCCACAAATCCGAATCCGGTAACGCCGTGTCCGAACACCGGATGCTGGATACTGCCGATTGCCACCTTCTGCCAGTTTGATAGTCTTGCGGATATGGAAGTATCCAATCGAATATCACCGATTTCGACCTGTCCAATGCGTTCCGCTTGGCCGACCGTATGCTTAATCCGCTCGAGTATCGTTTTTGGAAGTAAAAAGGGACTTGCGACTAAAAAGGCCAGGAAAAGCCCTATGATGATGGCCGGGCGGGTACTGCGAAGCGCAAGATAGATTGCGACCGGAATCATTGCAAAATATGTCGATCGGGATTGCGTATAGAGCAGTGGTGGAATGCAGGTAATAATTAGAATCCCGATGAACAGTTTCCCCCTGGTATCTTCTACATTGCGGAAAATACCGACAGCCACCGCTCCGACAAACAGCAGATATCCACCAAATGTATTCGGCTCACCCCTTTCACCCTCAAACGGTGCAGTGACTCTGCCGCCAATGGGAATCTGCACTAACCCGTACAATGCAACCAGAAAACAGGTGATAAACAGAAAGGTAAGAAACCGATTGACCTGCTCTTTCCTTTCAAGATGGTTGACCATCATGAAAAAGACGATAAAATATTCAAAATATTTAAGGACAAAGAAGAATCCGACTTTGGCATTTACCCTTCCGCCCATGACCCCCAATGCAGTGGAAATCAGGCAAATTACTAAATAAAAGAAAATGGGTTTATTTAACGGAGTTTTTAAAAATAATCCCAGTTCCTTATGAATGGCACTTTTAGCGAACCAGCTAAACCCGATAATCAGTAACAGAAAATCGTCTAATCGAACGGTGACACCACCTCTTTGGGCTAAACCGTCTGAAGCGCCGCCCACTGATATTTCAGGTGACAGGAGCATTGAGAAAACGAGCAAATATAGGCCCCATTCCGTATTCATAAAGGCTACAATAAAGAAGGCAATTCCCAGAACCATAGATATCGCCGTTTCAGTTGAGAATTCTGTAGCCATAATGCCCAATAACAACCCAATCACAACAAAGGAGATTAAAGCTAATAAATGTTTTAAATTAAAATCGGACGTGGATATCATCCCAATTTCCTAATTTATTTAAATAAATTCTCTCCAAAATATACCGAAAATCAATAACATTATTGCCGAAACCAATGCTATGACCGGAAAGTATTTGGAGTGTTTCTTTACAAATTCTGAAAAATCTAGATATTTTTGGATAAGAAATGGCTTCCGGTCCACACTCTCTTTTTTATCCCGGCCATAATAGTACTGAGTATGGTATTTGAAATAATCCGGGCCGATTTCGGGTCTTACATTATTTAATATAATACCCGTGATGTTCGCTTTCACGTTATCCAGAGAATCCTTTGCTCTTTTCAGTACACCCCGTCCGATCTGGCCGACCTTGTAGACCATAAGCACCCCATCCACAGTGGGTGCGATTTCTGTTGCATCTGCGACAGGCAATATGGGAGGGGCATCCAGGAAGATAAAGCTGTACTGTTCATAGGCTTCTTGTAGAAATTCGGTAAATCGGACCGATCGAATGATCTCACTCGGATTTGGCGGAATAGCGCCGGCCGTCATAATATGTAAATTATCCAGCCCCTGAGTCCGCAGGATTTCTTCAATATCAAGATCCCCCAGCATGATGTCGGTGATATTATTGACGATATCTTTCCACTGGTAATTTCCCAGCACAAAGTCGGTAAGCCCTGGGGTTCGGGTAATACCGAATACCTTATAAACGGCCGGTTTTCGCAAATCCGCCTCCACCAACAGGACTTTTTCACCGGACTGGGCCATGCTCAGGGCCGTGTTAATTGCGCTGAAGGTTTTGCCTTCCTGAACGAATGAGCTCGTAATCACAAATGACTTTTCATTTTTATTCCGTTTGACAAACTGCAGGTTCGCTCTCAAAGATCTGAAAGATTCTGCAACCAGGGATTTTGGATCATAATGGGATACTAGATTTCGGGTTCGGCCGGTTGCGGCCTGATCTCCATCTTTTGTTTCAGCATCTTTGATATCCAGAAAGGGGATTAACCCCTGTACTTGAACCCCCAGCAACGCTTCAATATCTTCGATGGTACCGATAGAAGTATCAAGGGTTTCGAGAACAAAAGAAAGTACGACTCCGATGATAATGCCCAACACAATACCGGTTCCAACGATCATTATTTTTGAAGGCAGGTTAATCGGTGATGAGGGAACCAGCGCCGGCCGGACGACCGTTACTTCCTCGACCCTTCCGGATATTTGAATCTGAACCTCTTGATGTTTCGTTTTGAGCTCCTGAAAGAGACCGACTTGAAGTCTCACCTCCCTTTCCATACGGGCGAGCTGAAGCGCTTGTTCGGGAATGTTTTTATTCTGTTCTTTCAATTCCTTCTGTCTTTCGGACAATATTTTTTCCTGTTTGGTTATACTGCTGATACTAATGTTGACCTCATTTTCCAGATCGGTAATCAGCGCTTTGATTTCATCATTTAACTGGATGATATCCGGGTGCGCCTCTGTGAAATCGACCAGCAGGGTTTCTTTTTTCCGAGTCTGCCTGCTCAATTGAGCGCTCAAATCTTGCATCGCTCTATTGTCAAATTGGGCGAACATTGTGCGCTTCAGGGTTTCAGGGGAATCGTAAGCCGCTTTTATCTTTTCCAGCAGAGAGGCCAGGGCCGATTTTTCATTTGCCATGAGATCGAGTGAGGCTTCTGAGCTAGCGATCTCATTTACCACACGGCTCGTTTGGGCAGACAAACCCGCTGAAGAATAGCCTTCTTTATAATTCTTGAGCCTCTCCTCAGCTTGTTTGAGTCGTATCTCAACCATTGATAGTTGAGATTCGATAAACTCTTTGGCATCTGTAACTTGGCGGTTTTTTTCAATAATGTTATATTCCCGGTAGGCGTTTCCAAGGGTGTTGGCCAGAAAGGCCGACTCTTCTTTTTTACTGGATGTGACAATAATGTTGATAATATTGGTACCTGCCTCTATTTCGGTACGCATCATTCTTTTCAATTTCATTATAGCGGAAAGATAGGAGCTGTTTTCGCGAATTTGTTTTTGCGAGATATCTTTGGGAAGCCATCCGAGTTTTTTAGCCGTATGTGCCAGGACCGGAAAGCTTTTAATGATGAATGCCTGGGTGAGGATGCCTTCAGTTGCGCCGAAAAACCCCCCTCCTCCCATTAGTCCGGCCGCCATGGAAGCACCCCGCTCGATTTTAACCGAAACAGACGATTCATATAGCGGCACCGGTTCTTTCAGCTTGGCTGCCCCATAGCTGGTGATGCCCACTATGATCACCATGAAGATTATGGTGAATTTTCTTTTTCTGAGGATTCTCCAATAATCTCTGAGATCGACATCATATTGTGCCATTTTCTAAGAACCCTATAAATAAATACGCGTCACCGAACTTTCAAGACAGGAGTATCTTTAACAATATCTCTAATTTGTGAGGGTTTTGTTATCAGATCGATCAACACATTGATTTGCCTGAGAAAGCGGTCCGCATCACCGATGATGGTTCTGGGAACATAAATAAAATCCCCATTTGTTAAAGTAATATTCTGTGTATGATCACCACGCTCGAGAAGCGCTTCGAGATCTACCGAAAGTACTTCCGGTTGGGAAATATCTCCCCTGACGACCCTCGTATGCTCTTCCTTGCCAAAAAGTGTGACACCGCCGGCTAACGAGATCGCTTCAAACATGCGCATTGAGGCCCCTGTAAATGGGTACATGCCTGGACTGATCACTTCTCCGTATATAAAAATATTATTTTGAGCCTTCGTGATCGAGGGAACTGTTACAAAATCGCCATCATTTAATATGATGTTCCCAGCTTCTGACCCACGAAGGATGACGTCGAACAGGTTGATCGTAACGGATTTGCCGGTTTTGTGACGAACGAGGACTGTGTTTAGGTTTGCATTATCGGTGGGTCCTCCTATGGCTGTCAGCTTTTCTAAAATGCTTATCTTTCCTTCCAGCGGATATCGGCCTGGTCCGCCTTTCCTGGTTACGCTGCTGCCGATTTCTCCATAGAATGTCACAAACTTACTCTCATACTTTTTGACCACAACATCAATACGGGGTTTTTTTATATATTTTTTAAGGGCGCTGGAAAGCTGATTGTCCGTTTCGATAGTGGTCATATTTAAAACCTTTAAATTTTCGACAAATTTAAAGGTTATCGTTCCGTCTTCACGAACAGTAACATCATCCGATTCTTTTTTAGTACCTGACCACAGCGTGATTTCTAGTACATCCTTTGGACCGATTTTATACCGCGGAGCACCGTCAACCATGGTGTACACATCATTTTCTTCTTTGATCTTTTCTACCTTTGATACCGGAATCCTTCTGACCCTTTGTGCAACCGTCGCCATCGGTTTTTTGCCTTTGCCCATCCAGACCTTTATGCCTTCCCCGAAACTGGCAGCAAATAAATCATTTTGGCCATCTCTGTTTAAATCACCAAGGGCCATTCCATAAAAAGTACCTTTAGACGGAAACTGTCCCTCCAGCTCTAACCACTTGCCATTGTCATCGCTAATCCATGCCCTTATGCCCTGCGAGTTGATGGAACTGGCCACGAGATCCTTTTGATTGTCTCCATTTAGATCAAAGGGCAACACCTTCCAGTAGCTTCCTTCGCTGGTAGGGCTCGATTCCTTGATAAAATTGCCTTTGCCGTCGCCGAGAAAGATATGAATCCCTTTCCGGTAAGACCCTGCAAGAATATCCGGGTTTTCGTCGCCATTTAAATCATCGGTGCTCAGTGAATAAAAACTGCCCATAGCCAACGGTGCAGTGGATAGCCATCCGCCGGTCCCATCGCCGAACCAGACCCGAAGTGATTCTTTTGCTCCCCATCCGGCGCCTGCGATATCGATTAAACCGTCTTTATCAAAATCATCAAGCGCTACATCCATGAAGAATCCCATCTTGGTCGGACCGGATTCCAACGACCATGCTCCTTTTCCATCAGACAACCAGACTCTTATTCCACCCTCTCCGTCTGTGGCAATGACATCTTCAAACCCATCTAAATTAATGTCGGCTGTGCGGACACCTTCGTGTCCGAGTGCATTCGAGGTTGACGTGCCTCTAATCCATGTGCGACCGGCTTGGTTCATCCAGACCCTAATACCGGAATCATCTTTTTGGGTGGAGAAAACAAGATCCTGATAGCCATCATTATTCATGTCCTCGATCGCGATGGATCTTATGTCTCCTTTTATTTGAAGAGATTGAAATTCAAATAATCTGCCATT
Source organism: uncultured Desulfobacteraceae bacterium (assembly GCA_964433795.1). Classification (GTDB taxonomy): domain Bacteria; phylum Desulfobacterota; class Desulfobacteria; order Desulfobacterales; family SURF-15; genus DUZK01. Next base: position 5,433 of record CAYSUA010000329.1, read on the forward strand.
ACTGTCGCCATACCAGATGGTGATGGTTCCCGGATCTGCTCCCCCCCCGATGACATCCAAATTCCCGTCATTATCCAGGTCTGCTACCTCGACAGAACGATAATTGCCGGAGGTGATCAAACCGGCTACCCTCTGCCTTCCGGCAGGTTGCGATTCGATTTTCGCCTCTTTTTTTGTGCATCCGGAAAATGCGGAAAATAGAAGCGTGGCGGCAATTAAATAATTGAGAAGGATGATACTAAGGTTGGAAGAACTAAGGTTTTTCGGCTTCATCATATTTTATTTATCTCACGCGCGTGCTTGCATCCCGCTGATCGGGGCCTGCCCCGCTCAGCGGGACTCTTTGCAGTAGCTCGCTTGACGCACTACTTAATATCCTCGATCGCTTCGTTTACGATTTTGGCATCCACCAGCATCGCTTTTCTCATAAATCCGATCAATAGACACCGGTCGCATATATTGTTAATTCTCAGCGGCAAGCCTTCGGAATAATCGTGAAGCACTGAAACCGCCTCTTTTGTAAAGCATCCTCTTTTGGCCCCGGCACTTTTCAACCGGAACATCGTGTAGCGCATGGTATTCTCAAGATCCAGAGGCTGGAGATGATATTTTACACCGATCCGTTCTTTAAGCGGTTGTAGAGAAGATATTTTTTCCAATAACGGGGGCTGTCCCAAGAGTATGATCGTGATTAAGAAATGGCCTCCGGCGTGCAGGTTAAGCATCATTCTGAGTTCATCCAAAGTCGCCTGGTCTTCGATGACATGCGCTTCATCAACCAGTAAAACCGATTTCAAGTTTCGTTCATCATTTTGATACAGCCGCTGGTGAAGCTGATTCAGTAAGACAGTTTTTGAGCCGGAATCTGTTTCTTCGCCAAACTGAAACAAAACAGCCTTTATTAAATCCACCGGATTCAAAGCAGGATTGGACACGATATGAACATCATACTTATCCGGAGTCAGATGTTTCATAAATGCTTTGGCGACCGTGGTCTTGCCGGAGCCTACATCTCCGGTCAGCATGGCAACGCCCTTACGATGTTCACCCGCATAGATGAGTCGGACGAGAGCTTCTTCATGTTGGGGAGATCGAAAGAATCGATCTGACGGAATATTCTCAAACGGCGATTCTCTCAACCCCCAGTAATCCAGATACATATGCTACCCTTTCAATTTTCGCGATTTACCTCACAGATGGGGCCTCTATCTCGTCTTCTGATACCGAATCGGTGATATACAAAAGAGGGTTCTTTGAAAGATCGATAATCCGATCCGTAAGGACCCTTTGTTTTTGGGAATCATAGATGATTTGGAGTTTTGGGCGCATGGGATAGTCGGGGTATGTCTCTATCACCTGGCCGATGGCATTGGAATTGAGCCGCACATAGCTGGATAGCGGAAAGATAGAGAAAATATTTAAAAGCGCCTTTAAGTGTTTTTTTTGAAACCCTCGCTTATCCCTTTTCATGATCTCCTTCACCGCAGTAAAATGAAGGAATTTTGCCCGCTGGGGTCTTGAATGAACTAAAGCCTCGTATACGCTCACAAGTCCGATAATTTGGGCATACTCGTTGATCTCGTCACCCTGCAGTCCCATGGGATATCCGGAACCATCGATGCGTTCGTAGACTTGATTGGCACTTTCAGCCAGATAGGGATATTTTT